>JBGTDH010000063.1:0-4648 GCA_041748435.1 Pirellulales bacterium | reverse complement strand
CCGCCGCCGCGCGCAACGAATGTGGCAAGCGCCCCCGCAGCCTCAGCCCATGTGGAAGAGGATCCCGGCGAGATCGTGAAGCCGGCCGCGCCTCCGTCTCCGCCCCGCGTCGCCATCCCGCCCCGCGGTTCCGGCGGCCTGACGGGCGTGTCCCGTCAATACGACGATCTGGATTGCATGCGCATTCAAGCCTTGCACTCGGTGCGCGTGCCGGCGGCCGCGGCGGTGCTGGAGGTCGATGGCCAGAAGCTGCCGATTGTCAACCTGGGGGTGCTGGCCGATGCACCGGCGCCGTTTTTGTATCTGCCGCGCGGCACGCACGTGGTGAAGTTCCGCCGCGGAGAGCCGCTGGAGGTGACGATCCAGTCCGACCTCTCGCAGGTTTATCACGAGATGCGGCAGTTCTTCGATGTGGGGGGCAAGGTGCGCGAGATGGAGCTCGTCAGCCGCGGCGCGAAGGCCATGGACGTGCATAGCGCGCCGTTTTTGCTCAATCTGATGGGCGCGGTTCACCTGGGCAAGGAGCAGAGCGCGCCGGCCGAGCGCAAGTTCCGCCGCTCGCTGCGCGTGAATCCCCTGTTCGCTCCGGCCCATCTCACTCTGGCGGTGGTGTTGGCGAAACGCGGCGCCACGGCCGAGGCGCGGCAAGAGTTGGAGCTGGCCGAGGCCACCAATATCGGCAATTGCTTCGGACTCTCGCCGGCCATCGACCAGGTGCGGCGGCAGTTGAAGCTTCCGACCGGCCAGCCCGGCACGGCCGATCTCACGCTTTCCGGCTATGTGACGCAGGAGTCGCTGTCGGAAGAGGACCGCCGCCTGACGGCACTGATGCAGGGGCTAAGCAAGTACGCCACGCAGGACGCCAATCGCGGCAAGATTCTGAACAACCTGGCGGTCCACTTTGCGGAAACGGGGCGCACGGAGCTGGCCTTGGATCATTTCCGCTCGGCGCTGGGCGTGCTCAAATCGGCTGGCCCGGAGCGGTTCAAGCTGGCGCAGCAGGTGCTCACGCACATGAGTCAGGCCTGCCGCACGGCCAACTACGACGAAGCGGAAGAATACGAGCGGATGCGAACCCTGGTGACACCATGATCAAGACATCGACTCTGGAGTTGTTGCTCGCCGCGCTTGTCGGTTTCGCGGCACTGCCTCCGTTTACTTTGTCGACGGCGTTCGGCCAGGCCACAGAGCCGCCGGCGAAGAAATCGAAGCTGGACGTGCCGGAAGAAGAGGAAGCTCCGCCTGCCAAGAAGTCGAAGCTGGATGCGCCGGAGGAAGAGGCCCCGCCCCCGAAGAAGCCCGGCGGCAAGCCGCTGCCGGGGACCGAGGAAGAAGCTCCGCCCAAGCGCACGACGCCCTCGGCGGCCGCACCGGGAGCGGCGAGCGAAGAGGGCGAGGAAGAAGCCGTGCGCGTCTGCGATGTGATGTTCGTCAATCAGCGCGCCATGAAGGTGCGGCTCTGGGAGTCGCCCTTTCCGTTTCCTCTTCCGAAGGACCGCCTCGACGAAACGTTCCGCCTGCCTCGGCTGCCGGAATCGAGCGATAAGGAGAAATCGGTCGCCTACTTTCATGCCAAAGGCGCCGACATCAACGGCGTGAGCTACTACGAAGACCGCATGTGGCTGCGGGCCGCCGAAGCGATGGGCTTCACCAACGAGGCCACCAAGCGTCGGCAACTGGCAGAGCCGGGCGCAGTGTTCGATCTCTCCTCTTTGGAGGCTCAGAAGCGGGCCGACAAGGCCGAGCAGATCCTGACCACCGCCATCTCCGAGCACGACTCGGCCGTGCAAGCCAACAAACGCAAAGGGACGCAGTGGGACGAAAAGTTCGGATTCCGCCGCAACCTCGTGCAGGCGCTGTTGAACCTCCGGCTGAATCGCACGGACCTGCTGCTGAAAGAGGGACAAACCGAAGCGGCGCAGCGGTCATGCGATCAGCTCCTGGCCGATTTCGGCGATTCGGAAGTGGCCCGCAATCTCATTCGCAGCCGCTTGGAACGCATCTTCCTGGCGCAGGCGGAGCAAGCCGTGCAGACCGCTCGGCAAGCCGCCGCGCAAGAGAATCAGGCCGCCGGCTATGCCGAAGCCCGCCGCTTGCTCGATGAGCTTGCGCGGCGATTTCCGCGGGAATCCAGCACTTCTGCGAGCGACTTCCGGCAGGAGCTGATCAAGCAGGCCAAGAGCCTGGTGGCCGAAGCCGAGGCGCTGCCGATGGACCGCGCTCGCGATGCCAAGATGCTCTTGGCCCGCGCCTCGGTCATCTGGCCGGACTTGCCGGGGTTGGAGTCCAAGCGGCAGCAATGGGACGATCAGTATCGCATTCTGCACTGCGCGTATGGCTCTCTGCCGCAAAACGTCTCGCCCTTCCTGGCTTCCACCCCGGTCGAACGTCACGCGGTGAGCCTGATGTTCGAAAGCCTCGTCCGCTGGTGGGACGGCAAAGCCGAGGATCAGGCGGAAGGCGAGGGAGGGCACTTCGAGCCGCAACTGGCGCAGACGCGTCCCGTACCTCTGTCGCGTGGGCGGCAATTCTATTTGCACGAGACGCACTGGTCGGACTCCACCAGCGATAGCCCGCACGTGCTGACCTTTGCCGACGTGCAGCACACCGTGAAGCTGCTGGGAACGAAATCGATTCCGGGGCACCTTCCGGCGTGGGCAGAACTGGTGCGCCGCGACGTGCAGCAGGCCAGCGGAGATCATCTCACAGCCTGCATCTGGCTGGAGCGGGATCACTGGCAGCCGCTCTCGCTGATGGATTTCAAGATTCTGCCAAGAGCATCCTTCAAGCAGGGAACGCCCGAGGAGCTGGCAGCCTTCAACAAGCGCCCCGTAGGCACTGGCCCTTATATTCTGGGAGAGTCGCTGAATTCGGAGCAGGCGCGGTTCGTGGCGAACCCGCAGTATCGCAAGGCGGGGAAGCCGCACATCAACGAGATTGTGTTCCATCGCCTGACGCCCACGCAGGCAGTGGCGCAGTTTCTGCAGCGGCAGATTCACCTGGTGTACGATGTGCAGCCGGAGCAAGTGGCGCAGATACGCCAGCAGCGGCGCACCGTAAGGACTCTCGATAATCACAGCGTCTGGTTCCTCGCGCCCCGCTACTCCCGTCAGGGATCGCCCTCGGCGCTGGACGACATGAATCTGCGGCTGGCGATTGCTCATGCCATCGATCGCGAGAAGATTCTGGATCAGTTCTATCGCGTAGGGAGCAACGCCGACCATCAGGCGCTCACGGGCCCTTATCCCAAGAATAGTTGGGCGTACAACAAGACTGTTCCCGGCTACAAGCCCACCAATGTGCCCGGTCTGGTGCAGAAAGCGGCGGAGGCGCTGAAGACCATTCCGCCGTTGCGTTTGATCTTCCCCGACAACGATCCCGCGACCGCCAACGCTTGCAGCGAGATCCAGAAGCAGATCGAAGATCTCAACGTCACCCCCAAGTTGAAAGTGACCCTCACGGCCGTGCCGCCGGAGAAATATGCCGAGACCCTCGAGGCCGGCACGTTCGATCTGGCCTATTGGCGGCACGATTTCAAAGACCAATCCTACTGGCTGTGGCCGCTGTTGGACCCAGGGAGCACGGGCAAAGGGGGCGCCAACTTCATGCGCTACGAGCAAGACTCGACATTGAAAGATCTGTTCACTCAAGTCGTGCTGCACAAGCACTTCCCCGACATTCGCAAGCTGACGCACAACATTCACGAGCACATCTACAAGCAAGCCATTGTGATACCCTTGTGGCAGTTGGACACCTACGTGGCCGTAGATGAGGCCCTTACCGTGCGGCTCGACCCGTGGGTGCTGTATGGGAATGTGGAAGAGTGGGACCTGAAGCTGAGGACGAAGTGAGGGGGTGGGGTCAGTGGTTAGTGGTCAGTGGCGAGCCGGCAGGCGTAAGCCGCCGGTGTTTGTACTCAGTACTCAGTACTCAGTACTCAGTACTCAGTACTCAGTACTCAGTACTCAGTACTCAGTACTCAGAGAGGGTCGTCATGCGAAGTGTCGTTAGAAATCTACTGATCTCCGCGCTGTTAGCGCTCTGGGCTCTCTGCGCGCCGGTGGTGGCGGAAGAGCCGTACAAGCTGCTGGTTTGCTTGCAATTCCCGGAAGATCCGCTGTTTACGCGGCTGTATACGCGGTCGGTCCAGCGGCAGGTGCAGGATCAACTCGCCGGAGCGTTTGGCACGCTGGCCCAGGTGCAGGTGGTTTCAAGTCATCCGCTGATTCAGAAACTGGGGACCGGCGATGTGCGCAGCTTGCAGCCGCCCGCTGCCGAGTTCGCTAGTCTGGAGGTGCCGCATAAGGCGTTTGTGTTCTCGGTGGAGAACGTCGACGGGACCTATCTACTGCATTGGCGGCAACTGGATGGCATGGCCCAACAGGTCAGTGTGCCGCAGACGGTGCGAACTCCGGATCGGCAATGGGTCCCTAAGGCGATCTGTCTGGCCGTGCGGGAGAACTTTGCTCCCGTGCTGACGGTGGTGCCGGACGAAAAGGTGAAGGACGTTGGGCAGGTGAAGTTGCAATTCTTGGGAGAGACGCACAAGGCGCTGATCAGCCAATGGCTCACGCTGGACACTATTTTGCAGCCGTTCTGGGTGCTCAAGCAAAAGGATGGCTCGCTGGTGCGTGCGCCCATCCCCAAT
>JBGTDH010000062.1:0-5878 GCA_041748435.1 Pirellulales bacterium | reverse complement strand
GCCCGAGAGTTGGCCCCTGTTGCTGCGCGCCGGCAGCGCCAGTCTCGCGCTGCAGAAATCGGACGTCGCCGCCCTGTTCTTCGAAAAGCTGCTCGCGCTGCCTGACGAGCCGGAGACACGCATCGCACCCGCGCCGCCGAGCTCCCTGGCGCCTACTACTGCATCGGGCGGAGTGGTCATCTTTACTCCCGGGCCGATCTTCGGCGTTGGCTTTCCAGAAGCGCAGGAATTGCAGTCCGCCCGGCTAGCCTACAGCCGCATCACGCGGTTGGCGTCCTACCGATCGGTAACCTCAGCCGCGCCACGTGTGACGCCGGCGCCGAGTTCAAGTACGCGATCTCCCACGCCAACGCCTTCGCGCCCGGCTTTCCCCCTGCCTTCCGTGCAAGGCTTGGAACACGCGAAGGTGGAAGCCAGCATCGCGTTGTATACCTTGGCGGTGCGGCGCAATGAATTAACCGGTTGGGTCATGTCCCAACTCGAGCTTGCCAACGATGTGCGTCGACTGCGACGCGCGGTGCTGGCCTCGATCTCGACGGGCGCCAGTCTGGCAGATTTGGCTTCCCCCTTGCTTTCAAAGTTGGAGCAGGCTCGCCCCGAGGACGCCTTGGCGCACCTGATTCGCTTGTCTCCCGTGGCGCGCAAGCAGCCGGTCGGTTGGAACGCCACCGATGCAGTGCTAGTGAAACAGGACGTAACGCGCAGCTTCGAGTGGCTCTGCCAGCGGCGTCCGGAGGCGCGGGGCGATCTCGTTTATTTCTATCTGACGCAACTCATCACGTTGGGAGACAAAGAAGAGACCGCACGCGTGGTCGATCAGGAGCTGGCCACGGCCACGCGGTTTGCCGATCTGGGGCCCATGGCCTCACTCGTGCTCCGCAGCGGCAACGAGACCTCGTTGCGCAGCATGCTCCAGCGCGGAGCGACCTTTCAGGTTTCGCGCGAGTCGGCAGCGGTCGAGTTGCCCCACATGAAGCTGTTGTTGTCTCATGCCCTGGCGTACGGTCGCGCCTCGACCGATGAAGAAGCGCAGAACGTGCTAACAATCGCCGAACGCTATCTGGTGCTTCCCAATCCGCCGGCCGCCAGGACGTCCTTTTCACCCTTCCTCTCGCCGCAAACACCCCCGCCGCCAGCAACCGGCGGCATGCCAATCGCCCGTCCGGCGCCCGGGCAGTCTGCCATGCCGGTAGTTCCATCCCCTACCGGCTTGACACCGAGGACCGTGACGCCGCGATTAAGCACGGGATCGAGTTCCACCGCATCGCGGGCGGCGCAGGAGCAGGCGGCGATGGCGGTGGAGTTAAACAACCTGGATGCGTCGATCAAGCTGCTGCAAGCCCGCACCGGGACAGATCCCACCACGTCGGCCCAGATGCGCGTGCTGTTGCAACGTCGACAGGCAATCATCAACAACCAGCGCACCCGCGGCTACGCAATCCACACGTTCCCGGCGCCGAACGGGCTACTCGATGTGGAGCGCGTGAATTTTCTGCAAGGGCTGGTCTTGTGGTTGAAGCAATTCAACCGCGAGGGGCTGCTCGAAGAGCGATTGTCGCAGCGCGCCGCCGAGTCGACCGGGGCGGAGAGAAAGACGTATCGCCTGGCCGGCGTGTATGGCCTGTGGTGGGCCGACAAGAAGTTGGCAGCGATCGAACGGCTTACGCAATGGAGCGCGGCAGAGCCGGAAGACAACCTGTTGAAACTCACGCTGGCGCAGATTCATTTCTCCAACGAAGAGCCGCGGCTCTCGCTGGCCGCCTTGGAGCAAATCGCCCATCCCGAACCGGATTTGCTGGCTTCCGTCGAAGGTTTGCGGGCCGAGATCCGCCGCCGCTGGAGCGATTTCTCCCTGCTGCGCGATCTGACGGGCCACACCCACGTCGTCCGCGCGTTGGCTTTCTCTCCCGATGGCCGGCAGCTTGTCTCGGGCAGCTACGATCGCTCGGTCCGCATCTGGAATGCCCGCACCGGACGGATGGAACGCTTGCTTCCGGGGCATAAAGACATGATTCTGGCCGTGGCCTGGTCTCCCACCGGCGAACTGATCGCCTCGGGTGGCTACGATGGCGTGCGGCTGTGGTCTGTCGAGAGCGGCAAGACTGCCGATACGCTCGCCGGCGCCGGCCTCGTGCGAGCATTGGCCTTTTCTCCGGATGGCAAGCTCCTGGCCTCATCTGGCGACGACGGCGTCGTGCGACTGTGGAACATTCTGCTGGGAAGCGAGATCGCGGCCTTGGCCGAGCATCAAGGTCCAGTCCTGGGGCTGGCTTTCTCACCGGATGGCAAACTGCTGGCTTCCGCTTCGCGCGATCGCACCATTCGCTTGTGGGACCCGGCATCACGGCAAAGCGTCGATACGCTCACCGGCCACTCCGCCGCCGTGACGTGCCTGGCGTTCTCGCCCGATGGCCAACGATTGGCGACCGGCAGCGAAGACAAACACGTCATGCTCTGGCGGCTGCCCGCGGGAAAGGCGTACGCGACATTGCAACAGCACGTCGATGCCGTGCAGGCCGTGGCGTTTGCGCCGGACGGCAACACGCTGGCTTCGGCCGGCGCGGATAAAACCATTCGCTTATGGCGCGCCGATGCCAGCCAACTTCCCGCCACGCTGCTGGGCCATCATCACACCGTAGCCGCATTGGCCTTCGGTCCCAAAGACGTAGCCCTCGCCAAGCACGTGCTAGCCTCCAGCGGCTTCGACGAGCAAATCAAGCTCTGGGCCGTCAGCCCCGACACGGGAAGGTAGTCTGGCGGTACAATCGGGACCGATGGACGCTTCTGCCACGCTTGCCCGCTTGCGAAATAACTACGACTCCAGTCGCACGCGCCCTTTGAGTTGGCGGCGGCAGCAACTCGCGCGGCTGCGCACGATGCTGGTCGAGCAGGAGGCAGACTTCGTTGATGCCTTGCAACAAGACTTGAGTAAGTGCCTCACGGAGGCCTGGTGTACCGAGATCGGCGTGCTGATCAACGAAATTGCTCATGTCTCTCGCCATCTCGAGCGCTGGCTGAAGCCGGAGCGTGTGCGCACGCCGCTGGTGGCCTGGCCAGGGCGAGCCGAGATTCTGCGCGAGCCATTGGGCGTCGTGCTGATTATTTCGCCGTGGAACTATCCGCTTTATCTGGCATTGTGCCCGCTCATCGGCGCACTGGCGGCAGGCAACTGCGCAATGATCAAGCCTTCGGAGCATGCTGCCGCCACGGCCCACGCACTGGCACGTTGGATTCCCGAATATCTCGATGCCGAAAGCATCGCCGTAATGCAAGGTGGGCCCGAGGCCACGCAAGCGCTGCTGGCCGAGCGGTTCGATCAGATCTTCTACACCGGCGGCGCGGGGGTGGGCCGGATCGTGCTGGAAGCCGCGGCGAAGCATCTCACCCCTGTTACGCTGGAGTTGGGCGGCAAGAGCCCCTGCCTGGTCGCTGCTGATGCCAATCTGGAAGTCACGGCGCGGCGCATTGTGTGGAGCAAATTCCTCAACGCGGGGCAAACGTGCGTCGCGCCGGATTACGTGCTCGTCGAAGAATCGCTGGAAGCGAAACTGCTCGATGCGATCGTCGGCCAGATCGCTACGTTCTATGGAGACGACCCGCGGCAAAGTTCAGATTACGGGCGGATTATCAACGACCAGCATCATCAGCGCCTGATGGCCTTTCTGGGGGACGGCGAGATCGTGGTCGGCGGCCAGTGCGATGCCGAGACGCGCTATCTTGCGCCCACCATACTCACCAACATTGCCCCGGACGCGCCGGTCTTGCAGGAAGAAATCTTCGGCCCGGTGCTGCCCGTGCTGCGTGTGCGGAACATGAAAGCAGCGATCGATTTTGTGAACGCGCGTCCGCGGCCGTTGACCTTATACGCATTCACGCGGGATTCACAGACAGCCCGCCAGATTGTGACCCGCACGCAGTCCGGGTCGGTGTGCATCAACGATGGCGTGCTGCAACTGGCGGTGCCGGGCTTGCCCTTCGGCGGCATCGGCCCCAGCGGCATGGGCGCCTACCACGGCCGGTATTCTCTGGAGACATTCAGCCATCGCAAGGCGGTGCTCACCCGCTCCACTTGGCTGGACCTGGCGCTGCGCTACCCGCCCTATACGGCCAGCAAGCTCCGCTGGCTTCGCCGGTTGATGAGGTTGTGACGTGTCTCGCTCAGGGCGTCGTTCTGCGGAGGGGAAGAATCACCTCGCGCCAGAGATACCGCGCCGGGCCGGAGAGCACGAACGCGCAGCAGATGATGGGCACCGAGTAGCTGCGGATGATCATCACCGCGACGAGGGCGAACACCACGCTCACAATGTGGTTGAAGCTCCGCCGCCCGCGAAACATATGATTTACCAGGTGCGGATAGGGCACGCGGGACACCATCAGCAGCGCCACGCCCAGCGCGTAGAAGGGAAGCACATACTGCAAGTCGGAAGCCATTTGTTGGGCATAGGCAAACGGGTTGTCTTCTTTCAACAGCGTGTTGAAGAGGATGGCCACGCTGGCGATCGAAGCGGCGGCGGCCGGAGAGGGCAAGCCGCTGAAGAACATGTGATCGTCCGTTTCGTCGGTCTCTACATTGAACCGTGCCAGGCGTAATGCGGCGCAAACCGCGAACGTGGCCGCGATGACCCAAATGGCCTCTCGATGCAGGTACGTGAAAGCCGGGCTGATCTTGACCAATAGAATGGCCGGGGCCACGCCAAAGGTCACCAGGTCTGCCAGGCTATCGAGCTGCGCTCCAAAGCCGCTGGCGCTCTTGGTGAGCCGTGCCACGTAGCCATCGAGCGCATCGAAGATCATGGCCAGGAAAATCAGCCAGCCGGCGTACATGCAGTTCGTCACGTCGCCCACCTCAAACGACGACGCCTCCGGCCGCGTGACGCGCGACGCAATCACGATGGCGAAGAAACCAGACACCAGGTTGCCCAGCGTGAACATGGTGGGCAACACGGCGATCCCGCGTCGACGGCGGCGAGGTTCCGTTTCGTTCAAGGAGCACCTCCGTTGGCAAATCGTAGAAGTATGGTCGTCCCGCCCCGCACCTTCTGCCCCAGGCGGACCTGCACCTCGAGGCCCTCTTCCTTGGGCACAATCAACTCGGTGCGTGAACCGAGTTTGATCATGCCGAACTTTTCTCCCCGCGCCACGGTCTGTCCCGGTTTCAGATCGCACACAATCCGGCGGGCAATGGCGCCGGAAATCTGTCGCACAATGAGGGGTCGATGCGGAAGCTCTTCTTCTTCCAGGCCAATCCACATATTCTCATTCCGCAAGCAACTCTCCGGATTGAGGGCATTGAGAAACTCGCCTCGCCGATACTGCAAGCGAATCACGCGGGCCGCGCAGGGCGCTCGATTAATGTGGACGTTAAAGATCGACAGGAAGATGCCAATCCGCACCGCCGGGCCGCCGATGAATTCATCGTGCTCCAGTTCCGTGATCTCCGCCACCGTGCCATCGGCCGGAGAGACCATGATTCCCGGCTCGACCGGGATATTGCGGTGCGGATCGCGGAAGAAGTAGATTACCAACCCCAAGGGGATCAGCGGAATCAAAGGCAGCGGCCACGCCACGAATCCCAGGCCGATGGCGGCGGCCAACAGCGGCCAGCCCATGATCTGCAATTCCGCCAGCCCCCAGCGAGCAAACGGGATGCGCTCCCGCCAGGCGAACGGGTTGTCATCCCTGTCCCACCACAGATCGCACACGTTGCGGCAGTATTTCAGGTCGCGAGGATCGAAAATCTCGTGCGGTGCCGCGCCTTCGCCACGCCGTAGCCCGGCCATGCGCTGGACATAGCCGCGGCGCAAGGTGCGCAGATACCAGCGTCGCCAGCGCCCCCACGCCAACTCCAGGCCGCAGCAGAACCCGCCGCCCGGCTGCA
>JBGTDH010000061.1:0-3321 GCA_041748435.1 Pirellulales bacterium | reverse complement strand
GCCCACCATGCTCGCCGCGCTGCAGATCGTGCGCCGCGCCGGCCGCGTGGTGCTGCTGGGGAACCCGGCGGGCGATGTGACACTCCCCGCCGCGCTGATCTCGCAGTTGATGCGTCGCGAGGTCGACGTGCTAGGAACGTGGAACTCCGATTTCAGCGTCTACGGCGACGACGACGACTGGCGCACCGTGCTACTGGCCATGTCCAGCGGCATCCTCAATCTCAAGCCACTCATCACCCACCGCGTCCCGCTGGAGCGCGGCATCGCCGCCTTGGAAATGATGCGCGACCAATCGGAGTTTTTCGCCAAGGTGCTGCTGCATCCATGAAAAGCTGTATCTACTATCTCGATGCTCCCGGCGGCACATTCTGTGCTCAGGAGGCGGAGATCCCCGATCCCGGTCCGGGCGAGGTGCGGGTGCGGACGGCGCGGACTTCGGTTTGTCAGTCGGATGTGGTGATCTATAAGCAGGGGTTGCCGCGCATCAAGCAATGGCCGGCGATCATTCTGCACGAGGCGTCTTGCGTCGTCGATACCGTAGGAGATGGCGTGCAGGACTTTCGGCCGGGGGACCTCGTGGGGTTGGGTTGCGATATTCCTTGCGGCGACGTGAAGTGTATCTATTGCGGCGAGCTAGGCTCGGGCGATTGGACCAGTTGCCCGAACACGCAGGCTACGGGTCATGAGTTTCCCGGCTTTGCCCGCACGCACGCGATCTTGCCCGATTGGTTTGTGCGGTTGGGGCCGATCGTGAAGTTCGATCCGGGTTTCGATCCCAATCACGCCTGCCAGTTGGAGCCGCTGGCCTGCTGCCTGGAAGGCATGACGCGCGTGAACAACTGCATCGAGAACCGCATTGTGGTGCTGTTGGGCGCCGGATCTCAGAGCACGTATGCACTGCAGTGTGCGCAGGCCATGAATGCCCGTAAGATTATCGTTGTGAACCGCGGGCAGGAGCGGCTGGACCGCGTGCTGCGGGACTTTGGCGATGAGCGGGTCGTCGGCCTGAAGTGGGAGGGGGACATTGTTCAGTCCGTGTTCCGCGAGTGCCGGCCTTTCAACGAGCCGCACTTCGTGATGGTTAATGTGCCCGCGCAACCGGCCTACGAGCTGGCGCCCAAGTTGATGGGCTATGGGACGGTGCTGGATGCGCATGCTGGCGTGAAGGGGGCGGCGGGCAAGCCCAAGCTCCTGCATCCCGTGGATTTGAACAACGATGTCCATTATCGTCTGCAATGCTACCAGGCGACGCACGGCTCCAGCATGCGAGGCATTCGGCTGGCTCATCAGTTTCTATCGCAGGGGCGGCTGCCGAAGATCGGCCTGATGACCGGCCCCTCGGAACAGTTTCATCACAGCGAGATCCAGAAAGCCGTCGCGCGAGCCGGTGATTCGGACAGTCTGAAGGTGATTGTCGATTGGGAGCTTTAAGCAAAGCGGAATGCGGAAAGCGGAAGGGATGCGTATGTCGAACCAGGAAGTGATGCTCGAGGTCGACCGGCAGTTAAGCCACGTGTGGATGGTGCGGGCGTTCCTCAAGCATTCGGATGAGGCGGAGGAAGATGAACAGTTGTGCGAAGTGCATCGGGCTTTGTATGACTACATGTTGGCCTTGGGCGGTCCGCTGAAGGACGGCAACGCCGAGGAGTACCTGAAGCTGGCGCGCAAGAAGCTGAGCAAGCTGCGCCGCACGGCGGAGTCGTTCGCCGCGATGCAGCCGCAGGTATCAACGCACACGAACTTCCAGATGGCGGCCGCGAGTCTGAATGCCGCTGTGGCGGAGGTGGAGAGGCTCCTAGGCGCGGCGGGGAGTGTGGCCCCTGTGGGCGAGGAAGATTGGAGCGAATAGCCGCGAAACCGCGACTCGGAGGCGACATTCCGTCCTCTTTCTGATTCATCCCTCATCCTTCCTCCTTTTCCTCCCATGAAGATCACCGCCGTTCGCACGATGCAACTCGCGAAGCCTCTGGAGCGCACGCAGCGTAATTCGTGCAGCGCGCGCAATGAGCGGCGATTCACGCTGGTGGTGGTCGAAACCGATGCGGGCATCACGGGCCTGGGAGACGCGTTTGGCGATCCGCTGTTGATGCCCTCGATCTTTGAGCGGCGCTTGGCGCCGATGGCCGTGGGCCTGGATCCTTGCGATATTCCTGGCGTGTGGAAGAAACTGTTTGCTTCCCGCGAGTTCTGGGAAATCGGCGGATCGTACCTGTGTGGCGTAAGCGCGATTGAAGTGGCCTGCTGGGACATCTGCGGACAGGCCGAGGGGGTGGGCGTGTGCGAGCTGCTCGGCGGGCGGCATCGGGAATCGATCGAGGCCTACGCCAGTGATCTGCATTGGGACGAACCCGCCGTGATGGCCCAGATGGCGGCCGGCTATGTCGAGCGGGGCTTTCGCTATGTGAAGACGCACATCGGAGCGCCCGGCGAGCACGAGCGGGATCTGGCGCGGTGCGAAGCCATTCGCGCGGCCGTCGGTCCGGACGTGGGCTACATGATCGATATCAACACGGCCTTCGATCGCGCCACGGCGTTGGCCCACGGCCGGAACTTCGCCACGTTCAACCCCTTCTGGTACGAGGAGCCGCTGTCTCCCCTGGATTGGCAGGGGCACGCCTGGTTGCGCGCGGAGTTGGGGCTGAAGATTGCTACGGGAGAAAATCTTTATACCACGCATGGTTTTGAGCCGCTGCTGCTGGGACAGGGCTGCGATTACATCATGCCGGACATTCTGCGTTGCGGCGGCCTGGAGCAAACGCGGCAAGTCTGCGAGTTGGCCCGTCAGCAAGGGATCGTGGCCACGCCCCACAATTTCTCCAGCGGCGTGGGCTTGGCAGCCACCTTGCACCTCATGGCGGCGCTACCGGAGACCCAACTTCTGGAGTTCGATCCCACCGGCACGGCCGTGTACGAGGAACTGCTGATCGAGCCGCTTGAGATCGACCGAGGTCACGTGCGGGTGCCGGGCGGTCCCGGATTGGGCGTACGGCTGACACCCGCGGTTGTCGATCGCTACGCGGTCCGATGAGCCATTCCTTTTTTTCCCAACCACCCGCCAAGTTGCTAAAAGTCGTATCACAAACCCCTGATACGAGGGGCTGTCGTATCACGAGAGGTGTGGGGGTAGCGAATGATATGACTTTGGAGGATCGTCAGCACCCGCTTCTCCTGTTTGTGCACCCTGCATCCCGACTACAGCTTCGTCTCGCGCTGGCGGCCGCCGTTCATCTCGGCACTGGCGGCCGAAGATCGCTGCCATTTGAACGGATTGGCCATCGTGGCTGGCAAGCCGCGCTTTGTCACGGCGCTCGGCACGACCGA
>JBGTDH010000060.1:0-3764 GCA_041748435.1 Pirellulales bacterium | reverse complement strand
CGGGAATCCCCAGATCGATCTGGATGGCCCGAAGATCAACGAGAATACGCTGCTGCTCGACGTGCTGTCCCGCGATGGCGATCAGTACATCAACCTGTTCGAGGCCGGCACGCTGACGTTGGAAGGCCGCAAGGGTGGGCGCACTTTGGACGGACGAGACTATACCGTCACCAGCTCGTCGCGCGTGCTCGATTTGTTGAATTTCATGACGCAGGCGATGGGCATTCACACGCCTCCGGGAGACGATCCGGCCAATCTCATCCCGCAGTCTCAGACCGATGGCTCCCCCATCAATCCCGGCGCCAGCGTCACGGTAGACGGCCGGCTGAAGCTGGTGGCCAACAACGGCACGGAAAACACGATCGACATCGGCCTGGGCAACCTGCAGCTTACCACCGCCGCCGGCACGGAGGGCGTGGACTTGCCGTTCAGCTCGATCCAGGAGGCCGTGGGGCAGAGCGCGGTGAGCGATTTTATCGTCTACGATTCGTTGGGCATTCCGCTTAATGTGCGCGTCACCGCCGTGCTGCAAGAGCGAACCAACTCGTCGACCACCTATCGCTGGTTCGCCGAGTCCTCGGACAACTCTCCCGCCACGGGTGCGAAGATTGCCGTTGGGTCCGGCCTGATTCGTTTCGATGGCGAAGGCAAACTGATCTCGGTCAGCGATAACGTCGTGAACGTCCAACGGGAAAACATTGCGTCCAATTCTCCGCTGGCTTTTGAGCTGGACTTTACCTCCCTCTCCGGTCTGGCGGTGCCCAACGCCACGCTCTCTGCGAGCCGGCAAGACGGCAGCGCGCCGGGATCGCTGTCCAGCTTCCTGATCGGAGAGAATGGCATCGTGCGAGGCGTGTTCACCAACGGCGTGACGCGGGATCTGGGGCAAATCCGCCTGGCCCGCTTCGCCAATGCGTCCGGTCTGGAGCAGCGCGGTCAGAATCTGTACGCCGCCAGTGTGAACTCCGGGCTGCCCATCGAGGGCGATCCCGGGGAGCAGGGCATCGGGTCGATTGTGGCTGGCGCTGTCGAATTGTCCAACACCGATATCGGCAAGAACCTGATCAATCTGATCCTGGCCTCCACGGCCTACCGCGGCAACACCCGCGTGATCGACACGTCGCAGCGCATGCTGGACGAGCTGCTCAATCTGAGACGGTAATCCGCTCCATGATCAAACTCTGCGCCCTGGATGGCTCGCACTTCTTGTTGAATGCGGAGTTAATCCGCACGGTCGAGGCGCGGCCCGATACGTACATTTCGCTCACGACCGGCGAGCGGCTGGTGGTGCGGGAATCGCTGGATGAGGTGTGGCGCCGCACGATCGAGTATCAGCGATCCAAGTTGCTGATTCCGGCGATTGGCACGGGGAGTTAAGACGCTCATCCGCCGGCCGGCGACGCCAGTCTGCGGGCCAGGCCATCGCGCAGCGACTTGGATCGGGCCGATGTCCACCAGGCAAGAAACTTGCGGCGGCTGCGCTCCAGCCCCCGCCGCTCGCCCGCCAGAAGTTTTCGCAAGGCCCCTTGGAGATCGGCATCCTTTGCGTCCTCCAGCCACGCCTGCAAGCGCGTCACCGCCGTGGCATGATCGTTCACGTCTCCCAGCAGCTCTTGCAACTGCTCCACGATGGGATACTGATCCTGCCGGAAGGCCGGTGGGAAGGCGGCGGCAAACACTTCCATCGCGTACCGCAGTTGCTTGCCGGCGATACGGAACTGATGCAAGGCTGTGATGTCTTCGAAATCTCCCTGGGCTGCCGAGGTAAACTCCGCCAGGATAGCCTTCAGCCTTTGCCGCGCCACCACGGCAAAACGCGGTTCCCGCCGGCGGCGCTTGTCGCGCCAGCGGATGCGCTGGAGCAATTCGCTCAGCCCGCATTCGAAGCGTTCCTTGGCCAGTTTGCGATGAATCTTCTGGATGGGCTGTTGCGATTGGCGTCGATGCTTGCGGACTTGTTTCAACACCAGACTCACGGCGGGATGCTGTTGGCTCCATTGCTCCAGCCGCAAAGCCAGCACATCGTCATCGCGCGCGGCCCCGGCAGTGCGGCGAATCTCTTTGAGCCGTTTGCGCAGCCAACGCGCCCGCCGAGGCGGCAACAGGTCCCAGAAGATTTCGATGGCCGCCACGGCCCGCCGGCTGGCGACCCGCAACTGATGCACGTGTTCGATATCTTCCGCTGCCCGCTTGGCGGCCAGGGGGAGGCAGTGCCAGACCACGGCCAGACGCACTTCCAACGCGCGGCGCGCGGCTTCGGAGACGGGTTGCTCCGCCGACGTGCCTTCGATCCATTTTCCTTTTCGCACCATGCGGCGCTATTCTCGCACGCCGCACGCGCGAGGTCCAACGGTGGACGGAAGTTTTCTACCAACGAAGGCGATAATGCGGAGTAGTTAGTGGCGAGTGCTGAGTAGACTCTGTGCTGAGTACTGAGTTGCTGAGTACTGAGTTGCTGAGTACTCAGTACTGAGTTACTGAACCCCAGGGCGCTTGTCGCAGCCTGGGGCGGGAGGCTAAGATTGGGCATTCTTTGTTCCGCATTTACGAGGCGCACCAGCCCATGCCGCTTTCCTTGCCGCCGCTGACACGTCGTAGTTTTCTGGCCGGATCGCTGGCTGCCGCCGGTTCCCTCTCGCTTGGGGCGAGATTGCAGGCTGCCGAAGCAGAAGCCGATCCCGACCGGTTTGTGCTGTTCTCGGACACCCACATCGCCGGCGACCGCGAGGCCATCGCGCGCGGGACGAACATGTTTCAGAATCTGGCGCAGGCCTGCCAGGAAGTGCAGAGGCTTTCGCCCAAGCCGACGGCGGTGTTCGTCGATGGCGATTGCGCGCTGAACGTTGGGACCAGCGAAGATTACGTCACGTTCGTGGAATCGCTGCTGCCGCTGCGAAAGCATGGCCTGCCGATTCACATCGCGCTGGGCAACCACGATCATCGCGACCGTTTCTGGGAGGCGCTGCAAGCAAAGGAGGACACGCGCGTGCTGGAGCAGCGGCACGTGGCGATTGTGCCCGCGCGGCACGCGAACTGGTTTGTGCTCGACTCGCTGGACGAGACCAACAAGACGCCCGGCGTGCTGGGAGAGGCGCAGCTCAAGTGGCTGGCCACCGCGCTGGATCAGCATGCCGAGAAGCCGGCGCTGGTGATGGTGCATCACAACCCGGACGATCGGCCCAAGCCCGGCGGCCTGGTGGAGACGAAGGCCGTGCTGGAGCTGCTCACGGCGAAGCGGCACGTGAAGGCCCTGATCTTTGGCCACACGCACGACTGGAAGCAGACGCAGCACGAAGGTTTGCACCTGGTGAATCTGCCGCCGGTCGCCTATCCGTTCGCGGCCGCAAAGCCCAGCGGCTGGGTCGATTGCCATCTGGCAGAAAACTCCGCCCGCCTCACGCTGCACAGCCTCAAGCCCGACCATGCCCAACACCTGCAAGTGGTCGACCTCGCCTGGCGATAACTGCTACGCGGATTCGAGCGCCTCCGCATCGCTTCCGGCTGGCGCATTTCCGCGGCGGCGAAAACGGGGGTCGTGGTCCCGAAATTCCAAAACCTCGCGTTTTTCCCTGTCGCGCTAGGGAATTTCGGGATTTTCGGGACCGATCAGGCCCTGCAAACGTCGTTGAACTAAACCGCTCCGCACTGGCTTCTTGGCGCTTCCCACGCCAACTTTCTTGCTCATTCTGAGCATGCCCAGCATGGTTCGATGATAGCGAGTTTAACACTTGCGCCCTCCTCCTGACGCAAGCATGCTGAAGAAA
>JBGTDH010000059.1:0-4225 GCA_041748435.1 Pirellulales bacterium | reverse complement strand
TTTCTTCAGCATGCTTGCGTCAGGAGGAGGGCGCAAGTGTTAAACTCGCTATCATCGAACCATGCTGGGCATGCTCAGAATGAGCAAGAAAGTTGGCGTGGGAAGCGCCAAGAAGCCAGTGCGGAGCGGTTTAGTTCAACGCCGAACATCCCTCGCTTGCGCGTCGGGCTAACCTCAATTCATGAATAATCCGGGCTAGCCTGGGCTAACCCGTGGCGCGGCGTTGTACGCGGCGACGATCGGCTTCGACCATTTCCCGCACGAGTTCGGAAAAACCGATGGTGTGCCGCCAGCCGAGTTGCCCGTGGGCCTTGGAGGGGTCTCCACAGAGGTAATGCACTTCGGTGGGGCGGAAATAGCGGGGATCGATCTCGACGCGAACCTTGCCGGTGGCGGCGTCGCAGCCTTTCTCGTTGACGCCGCTGCCGCGCCATTGAAGGGTTACGCCAATCTGAGCGAAGGCCAGATCCGCGAACTCGCGCACGCTGTGCGCTTCTCCCGTGGCCAGCACGAAGTCGTCGGCCCGCTCGTGCTGCAGGATCCGCCACATGCCCTCCACGTAATCGCGGGCATGCCCCCAATCGCGGCGCGCGTCGAGATTGCCCAGGTGCAGCTTCTCTTGTTTGCCGGCCTCGATGGCGGCGACGGCCCGTGTGATCTTGCGGGTCACAAAGGTTTCGCCTCGCGTGGGTCCCTCGTGATTGAACAGGATGCCGTTGGAAGCAAACAGGCCGTAGGCATCGCGATAGTTCACTGTAACCCAGTAGGCATAGAGCTTGGCCACTGCATAGGGGCTGCGCGGGCGAAAGGGAGTGTCCTCGTTTTGCGGCGGCGGCGAGGCGCCGAACAGCTCCGAGCTGCTGGCCTGATAGAATCGCGTGCGATCGGCCAGCTTGAGAATGCGAATAGCCTCGAGCAAGCGCAGCGTGCCCAGCGCGTCTGCATTGGCGGTGTATTCGGCGGTCTCGAAGCTCACTTGCACGTGGGACTGCGCCGCCAAATTGTAGATCTCATCGGGCTGTGTTTCCTGCACCAGCCGGATGAGGTTCGTGCCGTCGGTCATCTCGCCGAAATGCATGAACAGCCGCGTCTGCGGGTGATCGTGCGGATCCTGATACAAATGATCGATCCGCGCGGTGTTGAACGTGGAGCTGCGGCGCTTGACGCCATGCACGACATAGCCTTTGCCCAGCAGCAGCTCCGCCAGCAAAGCGCCGTCCTGGCCCGTAACCCCGGTAATGAGCGCGACGCGCTGCGACATGCAACCAGTTCCGATCTCTAAGTGTCACGAGCTTGCCGGAGAGAGGACGAGCCGCTGACTGCACGGTGCGGCGGCCTCGTCCGCGGCCAACGGCAAGTAATGATACTCGCCGGCGGCCCAGGCATCGAATTGATCGCTGTAGTGCGGCGTGCCGGCGTGGCCCGACTGGCTCTGGGCGTCGATGGCCCACAAGCCCGGCACAGCCAGATCTGCCACGAGCCGGTAGCCCGCCCCGCTGTTGGCCAGCCACTGCGGACCGCCGCCGGTGTTGCAGACCGTGATCATATCGCCGGAGACCCCCGCGCCGCCGTGATCCAGAAGCTGCGCGAGATCTCCGCGGGCGGTGAGCACATGCTTGAGCGGGAGGCGATGCAAGCGGCCCCATTGCCACTGGGAAATCTCGGGCCCCATCCGTTGCGTGAGATCATCGAGCGTCTGCTGGAACGCTCGCAGCAATGCGGCTTCGCGCTGTCCCGCGGGAAACCAGCCGTGGGCATCTTCCGTCAACAATCGGCCTGCCGTGCCTTCGGCCAGTTTCCAGACCAGGTCCAACGCGGGACCTTCGAAATAAACCGCCGCGACCGCGCGCGACCAATGCGCATGAAACACGTTGAACAGCGTGGGCGCGACCAAGTCCGGTTCCACGCGACCATCCCAGGCGCGCAAATGGCCAAGGGCCTCCGCCACGCGAGGATCGTTCGAGGCGGCCAGCGCACGGATCATGGGGGGCAGGCGTTCCACGGCCCGCAGAGAGAGCGTATCGCAGTGCATGCGGCGGAAGTCGTCGCGCGAGAAGCGCTGCGTCATTCCCGCTTCCAGCATCTGCCGAATGCGACGGGCCCGATAACCGCTGGCCCAACAGCCGTACTGCGGATAAGGGTAGTCGTCCGCAGCCACGCGATTATTGGCCGTGGCCAGCCAGCCGCGGGAGGGATCGATCGCATGCGGCATGGCCTCGAAGGGGAGCAGGCCCATCCACTGCTGCGCGGGATCCCAACCGGCACGGTAGCCGCGCTCCGGCGTTCTTCGCAAAGGAATGCGCCCGGCCGATTGCACCGCAATGTGCCCTTCCACGTCGGCGATGACGAGGTTAAACGTGGGCACATGCCACGGCCGCAAGGCTTCGCGAAACTCGGCGACCGACGCGGCGCGATCCATCTGCAAGAGCGAAGTCAGCCAGCCGCCGTGATACATGCCGAGCCACTTCAGCGACACCGGGCCCGTGCGATCGGCGGGTGGCGGCAGGATCTCATCCACGATCGGGCCGTTGCGGGAATAGCGAATCGTTCGCGCCTGGGACGCGGCGCCCTTCACCGCGATCGTCTCCGTCACTTCACGAGCCGGCTCCCAGCCGCCATCGAACAGGAAGCAGCCCGGATGCGCCGGATCAACGCGCTCCTGATACAGGTCTCGCAGCGAGCAGATATTATTGGTAATGCCCCAGGCGACGCGTTCGTTGCGGCCAAACATGATGGCGGGCATGCCCACATACGCCATGCCGGCCACGTTGAAGCCGCCGCCGCAGAGATGGGCCTGATACCAGCACGACACCGCCTCGAAAGCGATGTGCGGATCGCTGGCGACCATCGGCAGACCGCTCTTGGTGAATCGCCCGGCCACGACCCAGTTGTTGCTGCCCGTGCCCTCGGGATCGCCCATGGCCTGGCCCACGTCTTCGCGCGGTCGACCGGGGAGAGCTTGCCATAACTCTCCGGCGAGATCGCGCTTTAGATTGGCGTAGGCTTCCGGGGGAATGATGCATTCGTCGTCCGCCTCGCCCAGGATCAACTCGCGATAGAGCGGGCTTTCTCCGAGACGTCGTTCGGCCAACTCGGGCATGACGATCACCGGGAAGCGCCCCGTTAGATACCATCGAAACTCATTCTCGATGGCCAGACAATCGACGGGCGACCACGGCTCGGGGCGGTAGTCGAGCAGATCAAACTCGATCGGCAAGCGCGGGCAATCGGCCAACCAAGCATTCACTCCGGCCGTGAAGGCGTCCAGCACGCCGCGCGTAGCGGTGGGCAGTCTCGTCAATTCCTCGTGGGCGATACGGTTGAGTCCCACGGTTCGCGCGATTAGATCGAGCGGCACGCCTTCGGGTCCAAGCACTTCCGCCAGACGACCCAGCCCCTTGCGGCGGAGATAATCCATCTGGAACAAGCGGTCCTGCGCCATGGCGTAACCGAAGGCAAGCCACAGATCGTCCTCATTCTGGGCGACGATGTGCGGGATGCCCTTCGCGTCGCGATGGATTGTAGTCTCTGCCCGCACGGGTGCGCGGTTCAGGCCTTGCGCTTGCGGCGCTCGGCTGGCGGCTTCGCGTTGCCACCAGGCATCGAACTCACCGCGCGTCCAGTTCGCGGCGCGGCAGAGCGAATCGATCGATTCTCCGCCGCCCAGCCGCTTGAGCATCTCGTGCGATTCCACAACAGCCTCACATCGAATAAACGGGAACGGTCTCGCCCGCGGCGTACGTGCGCTCGCCGGCCGAGAAGCAAATCAAGGCATTAGCGGCCGTGAGCGAGCGAAGATCGGCGGAGCCTTGCCAGCGTAGCGGAGCAGCGGACGCTTGGCCATCGACGATTGTTGTTTGGGCCGGATGATACGTGGGCCGATCGCCGCGATGATGGAATTCGACAGTTAGCAGCGCGTGTGTGATGTGCGAGACATCGGGCCGGCCGGCCAGCCGATCGATGGCCGTGCGCACGAACAGCTCGAAGCACACCAGGCTGCTCACCGGGTTGCCCGGCAGGCCAAACACCAGCGTGTCTCGGGATCGCGGCGGCGCCGCAGGAAGCACGCCAAACCACAGCGGCTTGCCGGGCTTCAACTTGATTTTATGGAACACCTCCCGAACACCTAGCTCGGCCAGCACACTGGGGACAAGATCGAGAATACCGGCCGAAACGCCGCCGGAGAGCACCAGCACATCGGCAGACAGGCCGCGCTGCACGAGAC
>JBGTDH010000058.1:0-3471 GCA_041748435.1 Pirellulales bacterium | reverse complement strand
CGTGAGCGGCCCTTCGCGCAGGAACGTGGGAAGATTCACGCCGCTGGGCATGCCGTCGTCACGCGATCGCAAGTACGAGAGCGCGCCGGAATAACACGGCCAGTCGTCGCGTGAGGCCACTTTGTCGAAGAATCCGCCGGGCTGCTTCTCGCCGGTCAATACATGGTGCGTCGACATCAGGTGGTTGTTGTCGTTGTGCGACAGCGAACGCACCACCGCATACTTGTGGGCGCGGGCCGCCAGCTTGGGCAGATGCTCGCAAATGCCGTAGCCGGGGATGGAAGTGGCGATCGACTTGAACTCGCCGCGAATCTCCGCCGGCGCGTCCGGCTTCATGTCGAACGTATCGTGATGGCTGGCCGCGCCTGTGAGAAACACGATCACCACCGACTTGGGGGAAGGCTTGCCGCTCGCACTTCCGGCCGTCGCGGCGGATGCGCGGCCCGCTAGCAGCGATGGGAGGCCGACGCCGAGCAGCCCGGAGTAACCGGCTTGCAGGGCTTCGCGGCGCGTCAGGCCGATGCGGTGCGAATGTGCGGTCACGTGGCACTCCATGCATCTTTTACAAAGCAGGCATAAGTACTCAGTACTCGGTCCTCAGTACTCAGTTTCTCAATGCTGGAACAGAAACTCCTTGGCGTTAAGCACGGCCCAGCACACGTCCTCCAGGCCTTGCAGGCGATCGGTCTGGGCCGCGATGTGCTTGACGGCGGCTTCAATCTCCGCCGATTCCGGCGGACGGCAGAGAGCGGCGATGTACAACTCGTGGACGATCTCTTCGTTGCTCTTGCCCCCTTCGGCCAGTTTGCGGAAACGGTTGGTTCCCTCGCGCAGCTTGCCGTGAACGAGCGGACCGTTGATCATCTGCAAGGCCTGCGACAGATTCGACTCGCTGGAGCGTTCGCACTGGCAGGCCATTTCCCGCGGGGGCTGGCCAAACACCTTCAAGAAATAGTTGTCCACATCGGGGCTGGGCAACTGCGTGGCCTTCATGCCGCCGGGGAGGCCTTTGAATTTCTCGTCCACGCCCGTCACTTGACAAATGGCATCCAACAATTGCTCGGCGGAGAGCAGCCGCGTGTTGGCGTGCGAGAAGTATTTCGTGTCGTTGGCGTTGAACTCGTTCTTGCGTGAGCTGAGCTGATACGTGCGGCTGTTGAGAATCGTGCGAAGCATATGCTTCTGATCGAAGCCATGCTCGACGAAATCCTTGGAGAGCGCTTCCAGCAACGCCGCGTTGGAGGGCGGGTTCGATGCGCGGAAATCATCGACCGGCTCGACAATCCCGCGGCCGAACAGATGGCCCCACAGGCGGTTGACGCCGGCTTGCGGAAACAGCGGGTTGTCCTTGCTCCGCAGCCAATCGACCAGCGGGCCACGGCGATCGTCCGAGCCTTGTAAATCGAGATCGCCCTTGAGCGGCAACCAGGGCTTCATCTGCTTGCCGGTTCGCGGCTGCGTCACTTCGCCGCTGCGGGCCAGGTAGATCACGAGATCGTCGGCGTTGGTGGTCTTCTTGCGTTGCACGCGGTTAAAGAACGCAGCGATGCCATAGTAGTTGTCTTGCGTCCAACGTTCGAAGGGATGGTTGTGGCACTTGGCGCACTGGATGCGAATACCCAGGAAGACCTGGCTGGTGGTTTCCGTGCAGTCCAGCGTGTCTGCCGCCGTGCGATAGTAATTGGCCGCTGGGTTGTCGAACGTGCTGCCGCTGGAGGCCAGCAGCTCGGCCACGAACGCATCGTAAGGTTGGTTGTCCCGAATGGCTTCCACGATCCAGCGGCGGAACTTGTGGACGCCCGCGGCCGAGACCTTTTTGCTGTTCACGCGGAGCAGATCGCCCCACTTCAGGCCCCAGAACTCGGCGTATTCGGGCCGCTGGAGCAGTTGGTCGATGAGCTTGCTGCGCTTGTCGGCGGAGGAATCGGCCAGGAACGCTTGAGACTCGGCAGCGGTGGGCAACAGGCCGATGACATCCAAATAAGCGCGGCGCACAAACTCCTCATCACCGCACAGAGCCGAGACGCCAATCTGCATCTGCTGGAGCTTCTGGAACACCAGGTTGTCGATGTAGTTGGCCGGCGGCGGCGGGGTGAAGCGGAAGCCCTCCACATCCTTGAGGAACATCAGGCCCGAGGTTTCCATGTGCTCCAGGTAGCGTACCAGAATGGCCGATTCGCCCCGCTCGTGGCCAACGACCAAGCCGTTCTCATCGACCGTGGCTACGGCTTCGTCCGAGCTGGAGTAGACGGCCAGTCGGGTGATGTCCCGCACGCTGCCATCGGAGAAGTACGCCAGGACCAGCATCTGTTGGGTATGGGCCGGCCGCTTGAGAATACGCTGCCGGGGATAGACATCCACCTTCACGCACGTGGGGGCATCGGCGGGATCGACGGCTAGACCTTCGGCGATCCAATCCCGCAGCAGCAAATGGCCGGGATCTCCCTTACGCATCTTCTGGCCGCCGCCGTGGGCCACTTCCATCAGCGGCTTCTTGAGCAGCAGGCTGGAGTCTGGGTCCAAGGGATTGGTGCGGCGATTGTAGACCTCGCGAATGAGCGTGTTGGTATCGAGCGCGGCATCGTAAGCACGAAGCGACATGCGGAAGCCTCCCTTGCCGCTGGGCGAGCCGTGGCACGCGCCGGAGTTGCAGCCATGCTTGGAGAGCGCCACCAGCGCGCCGTAGTTGAACGACACTGGATCGGGCGAGTCTTGTTTCGAGACCGTGACCGGAATCTTCGCCTCGTGGCCCCCTACGCGCACGACGACTTCTGTCTGACCGTTGCCCGCAGGCTTGATTAATCCACCTTCGATCTTGGCGACCGCGGCATTGGCCGACGTACACTCGGCGGCGCGCGTCAGGTCTTGCGTGGCGCCATCGGCGTAGTGGCCGGTGACAATAATGTGCATCTCTCGCCGCGGACTCTCGAGGCTGAACTGCGGCGGATAGACCTCGATCTTCTGGGGCGTGCCGACGACGACAACATCGTTTTTGGCATCGGCCGCGAAGGTCAGTGCGGGGAGCAGGAGGGTGAGCGCCAGGAGAGGGCGATGCATGTTTTGGCCTCGGAGGAGGAGAGTGCGTCGGGGGGCCGCTTGCGGCCGTGGGCGACCGGGTTAAGCGATTGGAGGGACGGTTACTTTTTGACTTCGAGCTTTAGCGGCGATGATTCTACCACAATGTCCTGATCTTTCACCCGGGTGATTGCCACGACCTGCACATTTTCGACCGCCGCGTCTTTGGCATCGGCGGCGGCGACCAACTCGATCTCCGCTTCGCTCTTTCCCTCGGGCACGACATCGGACGGAGCCGTCACCCCAACAGGAAGATTCTTCCAGGCCAGCGTGATCGGATCCTTGTGATCGCCAAACCGTGTGATGTTGACCTTAATCTTCTGTTTTCCGCCCGGCGCCAGAGGGCCGGCGGCCGCAGCCTGCACGGCCAGCGGCCTCACCACCTTGAGTACCACC
>JBGTDH010000057.1:0-4270 GCA_041748435.1 Pirellulales bacterium | reverse complement strand
GGTCGGCGGGGCGGAGCCGTTATACGACGAGGAACTCACCAAACAAATGGTCACTTCTTCTAAGCTTGGGCCGGGAAAGTCCGACGATGAGGATGACAATGCAAAAGATAAAGGCAAGGCTTCGAAATCGACCGCGGCCGCGCTGGTCGATTCGGTAAAATCGCTGGTGGCCAAACTCTCCCGTGGCGATAACGATAACCACTCGGCAAGCCAGCGGCTGGTGGTGATGAATCGTCGCACCGGTGAAGTGCTATGGACGGCTGATGCAAAGTGCGGCTTCCGGCACAACGGCGTGTGCATTGGCGGCGGTCGGCTGTATGCAATCGATCGCCTCTCCGGTCCCCAACTTGCCAAACTGAAGCGCCGCGGTGAGACCGCATCGCATCAGGCACGGCTGACGGCTTTCGATCTGGCCACCGGACGCGAAGTCTGGTTCAGCCAGGCCGATGTATTTGGAACTTCGCTCAGCTATTCCCAGCAGCACGAGGTGCTGGTGGAATCGGGATTCGCGCAGCGCGATGTGTTGAGCGACGAGCCGCGCGGCATGCGAGCCTATCGCGCCGCCGATGGGCAGACGCTGTGGGATAACAAGATTTACGCTGGACCCGCCATCCTGCATGGCGACAAGATTCTGATGGGCGGCAGCGGCTGTGAGCTGCTCACCGGCAAGCTCACGACGCGCGAGCATCCGCTCTCGGGCGAGGAAGTGCAATGGACCTGGGCTCGCAACTACGGCTGCAACACGCCCATGGCCAGCGAGCACCTGCTCACGTTCCGCTCCGGCGCCGCGGGATACTTTGATCTCTGCTCCGATGGCGGCACGGGCAACATCGGCGGCTTTCGCTCCAGTTGCAGCAACAACCTGGTGGTGGCCGGCGGCCTGCTCAATGCGCCGGACTACACGCGCACCTGCGTCTGCAATTATCAGAATCAAACGTCCTTGGCATTGATGCATATGCCAGAGGCCGAGATGTGGACCAGCTTCATGGCCAAGGCGCCGGAGCAGGCCGTGCGCAGATTGGGGCTCAACTTGTTTGCCCCCGGAGACCGTAAGGACGACGACGGCACCCTGTGGCTGGAGCATCCCAGCGTAGCGGGCACCTCGCCGAATGTGACCGTTGCCATGACGCCCAAATTGCCGCAGTTCTTCCGCCGACATAGCACGCAAGTCTCGGGAGGCGGACTCCCCTGGGTCGCGGCCTCGGGGGCGATCGGTATAGAATCGTTGAACATCCGGCTGGCGAAATCGGGCCAGCCGATGCGGGACTGCACCGTGCGGCTGACTTTCCTGGAACCGGAAGATACCCAACTCGGAGAGCGTCTGTTTGATGTGGCGTTGCAGGGCCAAACCGTCACCGAGCGGCTCGATATCGTGGCCGAAGCGGGGGGCGGAAATCGCGGACTGGTTAAGGAGTATCGCAACGTGAAAGCCGGCGAGGAAATCCTGATTGAGTTGCGGCCGCTGGCCTCGTGCAAGTGTCCGCAGGCAGTGCTATGCGGCATCGAAATTGTCGTGGAGTGATCAATGCACAGCAAAAGAGTTTCGGCAGGAACGATCCTGTTGCTCGTCCTCTCGACCGCGGCTCAGGCCTGCAACGTGCCCGTGTTCCGCTACGCGTTGGAGCGATGGCGGCCGGATAAGTACGAGATCGTGCTGTTTCATCGCGGGACGCTGCCCAAGGAAGATCAGTCGGCGCTGGCGCCGGTCTACAAAGCGGAAGACGAGGAGCTGCTCAAGGTCACGCTGGTGAATCTCGACAAGCAACCCTTGGCAGAGAATCTGCAGCAGTTGTGGGACAGCCAACGCGAGGCGCAAGCGCCGTGGATGACGGTGCTGTATCCCACGCAACTGCGAATCGAGACGCCCGTCTGGGCGGGACGCTTGACTGCGGAGGTCGCCACATCGTTGCTTGATTCGCCGGCTCGCCAGGAAGTGGCAAAGCGTTTGACCTCCGGCCAAACGGCCGTGTGGCTGATGCTGGACTCCGCCGATGCGACGGCGAACGAAGCCGCCGCCAACTTGACGTTGGCAAAGCTTAAGGACCTAGAGAAGTCATTGGAATTGCCGGAGCTGACGGCCAGCCCGGACGATGAAGTGCGCTCCTCGCTTCCTTTGACGGTCTCGTTCTCGATGCTCCGCATCCAGCGAGACAACCCGCGGGAGCAGCTCCTCATTCAGATGTTGCTGGGAAGCGAGCCCGATTTGCGCGAGCGCTCGGACGCGATGATCTTTCCCGTCTTTGGCCGGGGGCGGGCATTGTTTCCCTTGATTGGCGCGGGCATCACGGCGGAGAACATATCCGATGCCGCCACGTTCCTGGTCGGCCCATGTACGTGCCAGCTCAAGGAGTTCAACCCCGGCTTCGATCTATTGAGCACTGTTGATTGGGACCGCATCTGGGGAGACGATGCCGCCGCGGCGCTGGTTGCCCAGGCGGAAGACGCCGCACTGGAGCAATCCGGCATGCAGGTGCCCATCCCTGCCGGCATTCCGCAGGACTGGACACCTCGGCCGGTGGAGCTAGCTCTCGAGGATCGGACCAGTTGGCTGTGGAGTCTTTTCAGCAAGCGCATGCTGCTCATTGGCGGGATTGTCCTGGCAGCGATCCTGGCCCTCGTTACCCTCATCGCTTCGCACCGTTCTCAAGCTCGCCCCAGGCAAGAATCATGAAAAAGTACATTCGCCCTGCGCGCATCAACTTCGCCTTTCTGCTGTTTCTGGGATCGATTGCACTGATGGTCGGACTGATTGCCCTGCTGGCCTACGCGCCCGGCAGATCGTCGACCTCCGCAGTCGGCAATGGCGGCACGAGCGGCAGCAACATTAAGCCGCTGGTGGTGTACTGCGCCGCCGGTGTCAAGCCGCCCGTGGAGGAGATTGCTCGCGCGTACGAACAGGAGTACGGCATTCCGGTTCACCTGCAATACGGACCTTCCAATACCCTGCTGGCCAATATCGAACTCAGCAAGATGGGCGATCTGTATATCCCGGCTGACGACAGCTACATCGACCTGGCACGCCAGAAACGATTGATCGAAGAAGTTCTGCCCATGGCTCAGATGCATGCCGTGCTGGCCGTGGCCAAGGGGAACCCCAAGCAGATCGATTCGCTCGACGACTTGCTCGCCGGCGACGCCACGCTTTCGCAGGCCAACCCCGATGCGGCCGCCATCGGCAAGCTTACGCGGGAGGCGCTCACCGCCAGCGGCCAATGGGAGCAGATCAGCCGGCGGACCAAAGTTTTCAAGACGACCGTGAACGACGTGGCGGCCGACATTAAGGTGGGGGCCGTCGATGCGGGCTTCGTGTGGGACGTGGTTGTGCAGCAGATGCAGGGGGCCCTGGAGGCCGTGGATGTGCCCGAGCTCAAGGATGCCATCGCGCAGGTGGGCGTGTGCGTGCTCAAGACCGCTACCGAGCCAACCGCGGCCCTGCGGTTTGCGCGCTATCTGGCGGCGCGGGACAAGGGACAGGAGCAGTTCCAGAAGCACGGCTTCGCGCTGCTGGACGGCGATGCCTGGGCCGAGGAGCCGCAATTGCGGCTCTATGCCGGCGCGATGCTGCGGGCCGCCGTAGATGAGACCATCACCGCGTTCGAAGAGCGCGAGGGGGTGAAGGTCAGCCGCATCTACAACGGGTGCGGCATTCTTGTAGCCCAGATGCGGGCCGGCGAAGTGCCAGACGGCTACTTCGCGTGCGACAAGCCGTTCATGAATCAGGTGCAGGACATGTTTCTCGATTCCTCGGACGTCACCACCAACCGGCTCGTGATTCTGGTGCATAAGGGGAACCCGCACAAGATTGGATCGCTGGCCGATCTGGGGAAGCCGGGTCTGAAGATCGGCGTCGGGCATGAGCAGCAATGTGCTCTGGGTGTGATTACGCAGGAAACCTTGCGGCAATCGCGATTGCAAAGCGACGTGATGAAGAACGTGGCCGTGCAATCGCCCACGGGGGACATGCTGGTGAATCAACTGCGGACCGGCTCGCTGGATGCCGTGGTGGTCTATATCTCCAACGCCACGTACGCCGGCGAGGATGTCGAGGCCATCGCCATTGCCGGCCTGCCATGCTCGGTGGCGGTTCAACCGATTGCGGTGGGCAAGGCGTCGCAGCACAAGCAGTTGATGCACCGGCTGATGGAGAGGATCCAATCGGCCGAATCGAAGCAGCGATTCGAGTCCTTTGGCTTTACGTGGCAGGCGAAGTAGTCGACTCGTTCCATCATTGACTTTAGTGATGCCCGACTCTTCGCCCCATTATCGCGCC
>JBGTDH010000056.1:0-3555 GCA_041748435.1 Pirellulales bacterium | reverse complement strand
TCTCGATGGCCGGCCCGACATCATCGTGGGCACGGAAGGGGGCGGCGGCTCCCAGGTGCGAGTCTTCAACGGCTCGAACATGGCCCTGCTCAACACGTTCAACTTCCCCATCAGCACCGCCTTCCGCGGCGGCGTGCGCGTGGCTGCGGGGGACGTGAACGGAGACGGCCGCGCCGAGGTTATCGTCGCCAATGGACCGGGCAACACGCCCCGCGTGTTGGCGATGGATGCCCAGACGGGCGCTACCGTGCGGGATTTCTTCGCCTATGACCCGTCCTTCTCTGGCGGCGTTTACGTGGCCGCCGGCGATATCGATGGCGACGGCCGCGCCGATATCATCACCGGTCCCGGCGCCGGCGGCGGGCCGCACGTGCGGGGCTTCAGTGGCGCTACCGGCAACATCATCAGCGAGTTCTTTGCCTATCACCCTCTTTTCGCCGGCGGCGTGCGCGTGGCCACCGTCGATGGCAATCTCGATGGGCGGCTGGATATCGTCGTTGCACCGGGTTTCGGCGGCGGTCCGCATGTGAAGGTGATCGACGCTCCCTCGGGCAGCGAGATCAACGGCTTCTTCGCCTATCATCCCACCTTCAACGGCGGCGTGTTTGTCGCGGGCAGCAAGGCCAACGGCCCCAGCGGATCGCCGCAATTGGCTGCAAATGGCCAGATCGTCGCCTCGGTCGATACTCCGCAACTCACAGATGCTCAGTTGCAGCCGATCTTGCGGGCGGCCGTCGATCGTTGGCAGGCCGCCGGCGTGGATAACGCAGCTCTCGATCGTCTGCAGAGCATCGATGTGCGCGTTGCCGATCTGCCGGACGGCTATCTCGGCTTGGCGTTCCCCTCGGCCTTGTACATCGACGTGAATGCCGCCGGGCACGGCTGGTTTGTCGATAGCTCGCCCAATGCCGACGAAGAGTTCGATGGCAACCAGCCTTCGCCCGCGGCCGGACGCATGGACCTGCTCTCCACCGTCATGCACGAGCTTGGCCACGCCCTGGGCTTGGACGATCTCTACGCCGTTGACGAGGAGGACGAAGTGATGGCCGGGATGCTCGGCACGGGAACGCGCCGCGTGCCCGCCCTCTCCGCCCTCGATTCCATCTTCAGCGCCGACGCCTGGGACTAAGCTGGCTCCTCCCACCCTGTTGCTTCACGCAGCTAACGCGAAACCGCTAGCGCACCATCGCGCTTGCGGTTTCGCAGCTTCTCACGCCCACTTTGCCCGCACTTCGGGCAGCGGATACTCCACAATCGGTGCATCCATCCCGGCTACTTCCCGCAATCTTCTCCACCCGCGCGTGATGAGCAACTCCTGCTCCCGCACATAGGCCGGATCCAACTGCCGCTTATCGAACGCCCCCTCGACCCGCACCGGCTCAAATCGTTCATCGACGATAAACTGCGCCAGCACCGGATTGCATCGCACATGCCGCTCCCGCGTGGTATGCAGGGTCTCCGGATCGACCACTCCGATGACGTACCGCAGATACAGATCACTATCGGTGATCTCCTCCACATCCCCGCCGCACACATCGCACAGATATCCTTCTTCGCACTTGGCCATACGTCGTGTCGATTTGTTTGACCGCTTCGCTCAGAACGGGAGACTTCAGTCTCGACGCCACGTGATTGTAACTGAACCTAAAAGCCCTGGCTCGTTGCCGGTTTCTTAAACTGGAACACGCACCAGGAAGGCCATGTCGATTGCTTCCCGCCGGACAGGCCGGTACGATTGCGGCTTCGATTCGCGGCACGCAACTTTTGGAGTCTTCCATGTTTGTGCGACTGACACTGGCGCTGGCGCTCGTGGGCGGCAGCGCTCGCTCGGCCGACGATTACTCGCTCGGACCCGATTCGCAGCGGCAAGAGGGCGTGCCGCGTGGCAAGGTCACGAAGCACTCCTGGGAGAGCAAGGTCTTTCCCGGCACCGTCCGAGATTACTGGGTCTATGTGCCGGCCCAGTACGATGGCAGTAAGCCGGCCTGCGTCATGGTCTTTCAAGACGGCGGCAACTACGCCAGGGACGATGGCCAGTTCCGCGTGCCGATTGTGTTCGATAACCTGATTCACAAACGCGAGATGCCGATTACCGTGGGCATCTTCATCAACCCCGGAGTGATCCCGGCGAAGGAGCAGGGACAAGGCGAGCGCCGCAATCGCAGCTTCGAATACGACACGCTCAGCGATCAGTATGCGCGCTTCTTGCTGGAGGAGATCCTGCCGGAGGTCGGCAAGCAGCACAAGCTCACCGACAACCCGGAGGAGCGAGCCATCGGCGGCATTAGCTCGGGCGGCATCTGTGCCTTCACCGTGGCATGGGAGCGGCCGCAGGCGTTTCGCAAGGTGCTCAGCCATGTGGGCAGCTTCACAAATATCCGCGGCGGGCACGTCTATCATGCACAGATTCGCAAGACGCCCGCCAAGCCGCTGCGAATCTTCCTGCAGGATGGCTCGGGCGATCTGGACAACGAGCATGGCAACTGGCCGCTGGCGAATCAGGAGATGGCGGCCGCTCTGAAGTTCGCCAAGTACGAGTATCGCTTCGAGTACGGCGATGGTGCTCACAACGGCAAGCACGGCGGCGCGCTGCTGCCCGAATCGTTGCGCTGGCTATGGCGCGATCATCCTGCGGTCGCCAAGAAGTGAGCAGCCGCGAGGTTCCTGCGATGAGCGAACCAGCTCCTCCCGTGGCTGCCGTCGATGCCACTGCTTTGACTAATGCCGCACACGTGGCCGAGCCTGCTGCGGCAACCGAGGCGAGGCCGGCGGCCGAAAGTAAGCAGCGCCTGTTGTTTCTCGATGCGCTGCGGGCTTTCGCCTCCACGATGATCGTCCTGCATCACTTCGCGCTCTACGCGCCGCTGAACGAGCTGGCGCAGCCGCTCATCGGCGGGCTCATCGATTGGTTTCGGGACTACAGCCGCGCCACCCAGGTGTTCTTTGTCGTGGGCGGGTATGTCATGGCCCGCGGCATGGCGCATCGCCACTGGGACCTGCGGGGCGTGGGGCAGTTTGTCGCCAAGCGCTACTGCCGCCTGGGACTGCCGTATCTGGGGGCCATCATCGCCGCGCTCGTCGCCAGTGCCTTCGCTCGCGGCTGGCTGCCGGACAAGGTGGTGGGCTCGCCTGCCACGTTGCCGCAGCACTTGGCGCACGTGGTGTTCCTGCAAGACATACTCGAGTACGAGCAGCTCTCGGCCGGGCTGTGGTTTGTGTGCATCAATTTTCAGTTGGGCCTGATCTACGTGACTACGTTGTTTCTGCGCGACACACTGGCCCGCGCGTGCCAATTCCCGCACGATAGCCCGTGGGTCGACGTGCCGATGATTGCGGGCTGGATTCTCTCGGCGGCATCGCTGCTCTACTTTAATCTCGAACCGTACTGGGATGCCTGGGCCGTGTACTTCTTCCCGTACTTCTTCATGGGCATTGTGGTGCAACGCGCGCCGAAGAATTATGCCACGCAAGTTATGTTCATGCTGTACCTGCTCCTGATTGTGGCGGCCATGGCCTACAACTGGCGCTGGCGGCTGGTCTCCGCGTTCGTCTTCG
>JBGTDH010000055.1:0-2770 GCA_041748435.1 Pirellulales bacterium | reverse complement strand
TCTTCCACGTCCAAGAGTACTCGGACAAACTCGGTTCCTTCCGACCATCGATGGGGCATCGCTCAACTTCCTTGTATCCCCCCAAGGATGCGAGCAATCTAACCTTGCTCCCACGCCACACCAATAGCATTCCTAGCCCTCAGGCGGGCCGTTGTAAACAAAGCGTTGACGTAGCACTAGCCGGCGGTGTCGAGGTAGGGGTCCTGGCCCATCTGGCGTTGGATCTTCTTGCGTTCTTTTTCGTAGTAGAGCAGCACCTTGCGGTCGCGAAAATGGCGGCGCTCGATGCGGCGCTGCGCGGTGCGGAAGAGATCCGCCAGACGTTCGAAGCCTTGCTTGATGATCTCCCCTTTTGCTTTGAGCTTCTTCGATTTCTTAGGACCCAGCCCGGAGAGCAGGATGTCATCGTCCAAGGCCAGATACTGGCGATACGAGCCGGGATCCCCCTGGCGTCCGCAGCGGCCGAGTAGTTGCCGATCGACGCGGGCAGAGTCGTGCATCTCGGTGCAGATCACATGCAGCCCGCCGAGGGCATCGACACCCTCGCCCAGCTTGATATCGGTCCCGCGCCCCGCCATGTTCGTAGAGACCGTAACTTTGCCGGCCAGTCCCGCGCGGCCCACAATCTCTGCCTCCTGCACAACGTGATGCGCGTTGAGCACCTGATGCTCGATTCCCTCTTGCTCCAGCAGCTTGGCCAGCAGCTCCGATTTGTCGATTGAGCGTGTGCCGATGAGCACGGGCCGGCCATCGGCATGCATGGCCTTGACCTCTTCGACAATGGCCTCCCATTTGGCCACTGCGTCTCCAAACACGGCGTTGGGTAGCCGCTGCCGGATGCTGGGCCGATTGGTGGGCACGGGCACCACGAGCAACTTGTAGATTTTGTAAAGCTCGCGGGCGCTGGTGGCGGCAGTGCCCGTCATGCCCGCCAGATGGTCGTAACGCAAGAACAGGTCTTGGATGGTAATGCGAGCCGCCTGGCCGGTGGCCACGGTCACCTCGACGCTTTCCTTGGCCTCCACGGCCTGATGGATGCCGTCCCGCCACTTGCGGCCTTCCGCCATGCGGCCGGTGAACTCGTCGACGATCACCACCTCGCCATCGCGAATGACATAGTGCCGGTCCAGCTTGTAGATGCGCTCCACGCGCAGGGCACGCTCCACGTATTCGTAGATGTGGAACATGCCCACGGCGTCCATGGCGTCGGGCTTGGCAATGTTGCGGACTTTCTGCCGGCCGGCGGCCGTCAGCTCCACGCTTTGCTTGTCGTGATCGAACTCGTAGTGCAGATCTTCTTCGAAATCGGCCGTGTGCCCGGCGCTCCACTTGAAGCACTCCACGGCAATGCGCTCCGCCTCGGTGGGCATGGCGCTGATGATCAGCGGCGTGCGGGCTTCGTCGATCAGGATGCTATCGGCCTCATCGACCAGCGCGAACTCGGCGTTGCGTTGCACGGGTTGCTCGCCTCCTTGACTGGCAGTGGAGCCGAGCATCTGGCCGAACAGATCTTGCTGGCCTTCCGCAATGCGCCGCAGCAGCAGCCGGTCGCGAAGGAAATCGAATCCAAACTCCTTGGCAGTCCCGTAGACGATGTCGCAGGCGTAATTCTTTTGCCGCTCGGGACGCTTCATTTCCGTTTCGATCACGCCGACCGAGAGCCCCAGCGATTCGTAGATGGGCCGCATCCACTCGGCATCGCGGCGGGCCAGGTAGTCGTTCACGGTGGCCACATGCACGCCTTTACCGGTCAGCGCGTTCAGGTAGCACGGCAGCGTGGCGGTCAGCGTCTTACCTTCGCCGGTTTGCATCTCCGCGATACTGCGGTGGTGCAGGGCAATTCCGCCCAGCATCTGCACATCGAAGTGCCGCAGACTGATGGTTCGCCACGACGCCTCGCGAACCAGAGCATAGGCCTCAGGGAGCAGCCGATCGAGGTGTTCGCCCGCTTTGGCGCGATACCTCAAAGACAGGCTGCGTTTGCGCAGCTCCTGATCCGTAAGTTTCTGCAACTCCGGCTCAAACGCGGCGATCTTGGGGATCAGCCCCGCCCAACGGGCCAGCTTCCGCTGTGCTGCGTTACCGGACAGGGCCTGCCAACGAGCCCGCATGCCTTCGGGAATTACGCCCACGCTTCCATCCTACCGCGCCAAGTGTTTCGTTCCGCAAAATCGGCAGCGCGCGCATTGCAGGGCGCAACCGATCCCGTAATTCTACGTCGTGCGGACAGGGAGGCTAGTGTGGCATCTTCAAAAGCGGTCGCCGCGCGGCGGATGCGTCCACCGCGCGGTCGGCGCCGTTAAAGACTGCAGGAGCGGAGAGCGAGAATCAGGATGGCCGAGCCGATAATCGAAACGACGATCGACCCGAGGCATCCCGTTCGGCTCGAGTAAAACGCAAACATCGTTACTTGCCGTCTTTGTCGGAGTCGCCAGGGATCGCCCGTTCAACGCGGTCCCATGCGTCGCGCGAGGCCAGCTTGGCCTTGGGCCAGTTCAGGTTCGACTTGGCCCGCGACTGGCTCCAGCCGCGTTCGAGTTCGGGTTCCACGTCTTCGAAACGGCGATCGGCGTGTCGGCTCCTGGCCTCCCACCCGTAGCGATACGCGGGAGCGAACTGATCGTAATCTGTGCCGGCATCGTAGTACGGCCGGCTGCTATAGTTCTCGCGCCAGTAGGCATCTTCCACCGTCGGATCGACCTTCTCGGCAACGGCCTTTCCGGCATAGCCGCCGGCTACCGCCCCAATGACCGCTCCGGCGACAACGCCC
>JBGTDH010000054.1:0-10375 GCA_041748435.1 Pirellulales bacterium | reverse complement strand
AGCGCGGTGGCGTGGAAGTCGCGGATGTGGACGGGGTCCTTGACGATGTTATAAGAGAAATCGTCGGTCTCGCCGTAGATGGTTCCGCCCTTGGCGCCGCCGCCGGCCATCCACATGGTGAAGCACCGCGGATGATGGTCGCGCCCGTAGTTCTCCTTCGTCAGGCCCCCTTGGCTGTAGATGGTGCGGCCGAACTCGCCGCCCCAGATCACGAGCGTCTCGTCCAGCAGGCCGCGCTGCTTCAGGTCCTGGATCAGACCCCAGCAGGGTTGATCGGCGTCTTTGCACTGATCGGGCAGCCGGCCCGCCACGTTGGCGTGCGTGTCCCAATTGTTGTGATAGATCTGCACGAACCGCACACCACGCTCGACCATGCGGCGAGCCAGCAGCATGGTGTTGGCCAGCGTGCCGGGGTTCTTGGCCGCATCGCCATAAAGCTGATACGTGCTCGCCGGCTCCTGCGCCAAGTCCGTCAGGTCGGGCACGCTCGATTGCATGCGGAACGCCAACTCGTACTGCTGGATACGCGTGTGCGTCTCGGGATCGCCCACTTGCTGGTAGTTGAGCTCGTTAAGCGCCTTAAGTCCGTCCAAGGTGCGGCGGCGAACTTCCGCCGGCACCCCCGGCGGGTTGTTGATGAACAGAATCGGATCGCCCGCGGTGCGGAACGAGCATCCGGCGTGCTCGCCGGAAAGGTAGCCGCTGGACCACAGGCGAGCGGAGATGGCCTGCACTTGCTCGGTGTTGGAGGGGCGAGCCACCTGCACCACAAACGTGGGCAGGTTTTCGTTCAGCGAACCCAAGCCATAGGAAGCCCAGGAACCCAGGCAGGGGCGACCGGTGATCTGGTTGCCGGTCTGCATGTAGCTGATGGCAGGCTCGTGATTGATGGCCTCCGTGTGCATGGAGCGGAGGAAGCACATCTGATCGACCATCTTGGCCGTGTGGGGAAGCAGTTCGGAGACCCACATGCCGCACTCGCCATGCTGGGAGAACTTGAACTTGCTGGGCGCAATCGGAAACCGCTTCTGGCCGCTGGTCATGGTGGTCAGACGCTGGCCCTGGCGAACGCTGTCCGGCAGATCCTTGTCGTACCAGTCCTGCATGACGGGCTTGTAGTCGTACAAATCCATCTGCGGCGGGCCGCCCACCATGTGCAGATAGATCACATGCTTGGCCTTGGGCGGGAAGTGCGTCTGGGGCGCCGCGGAGGCAGTTGCCGCCGAAGCACGCTGCGAGAGCATCGATCCCCCCGCGAGCGAAGCCAAAGATGCCGCGCCCAACAGGTTCGAGCCCCGTGAGAAAAAGTGCCGGCGGGTGATGTTCTGCTGAAACTCGGAGAAGGGGATCATGTATCGATTGACCTTGGCAGATGCTACGAGTTATTCAACACGAAGAGGTCCAATTAATCAGTTTATGCGACCCGCGTGCCGGCTACCAACATTGTTACTCCAGATTCGACCAATCCTCGATCTGTAGATTCGGAACACGCGAGAATTCTGCGGTGTTCGAGGTAACGATGGTGAGACCGCTCGCGCGGCCGATTGCAGCGATCTTGAGATCGTTCGGGCCGATCACGCATCCGGCAGTTTCGAGCTGATGGCGGAGATCGGCGTAGTGCCATGCGGCGTCGTCGTCAAACGGCAAGGAAACAAGACCCGCGAAAAGTTTTGCCAGCACGGCCAACCGCCGATCCGTCCTGCCATACTTGTGAGCTCCATGCCAGAGTTCCGCTTTGACGACCGAACAAAGGAGGATGCGATCTGGCGGATGGCTGAGTACGGCCTGTTCGAGTCTCCCGCCCGGCTGCTTCAGGATCTGAATCCAAACATTCGTGTCGGGGAGCCACGCCATTACCAATCCTCGCGCACTTCGGACTCTCTCTGTGGTGGGCGCTGGAATGGCTCCTCACCCCATTGTTCGCGCAGTTTGTCAAAGAAACCGTCTGGCCACTGTGTCATCGGTGGTTCGACTTCGCATCGCCGAAGCTCCGGTGTACCCAGCGGCGTGACTTCAACTTCGATCCCCTCGGGCCAATCCACCGATTCTGTCAACTCCACCCGGCCGTTGCGGAACATTGCCGTCACGCTTTGCATGTCATGAGCCCTTTACTGTGGACTTCGTCACTCTATCCAATTCTCCCTCCCGCGGAAAGGTTGCGCCGCCGGAGGTGTCAACCCGTGGCATTAGCAGGTTGGGGGGTCCACTTCGTCCGTCCGACGACATGAAAACGCACGCGGAGAACATCGGCCCGTGGCCAGGGAACAAGCGCGCTCAACTCGCTCTCTGGTTCCGTAGTTAGCGTATGCCTGGCAGCCGCTTCTTCGACCAGGGCGGCCGCTTGGAAGTCCGAACAGGGGTGAGTCGACGGTTGCCATAAGGCGTGCCCTCCAGCAGTTTAGGCGACCTGCGAGCTGGCTACCAGGGAAAACGCAACACTTTGGCCTGGCTCAATCGGGATCGGCGTTGTCCAAGGCAATGCTACGCCGTTACGAGCTTCTGACCGCAGTCCACAGACACATACGATCTTAATTTCGGGAATTCAGCGATTGACAGCCTCCGGCTTGATACAATGAAGGGTGCTTTGCACTTCTACATAATTTGCCGCGCCGTCGTCGCCAGCATGGAATATGCGGATGACGTTTCATCACTACGCCGGTTTTTGCTCAGAGGACGCACGAGCAAGCCGGGGTTTCAAGAAAATCCGTGACGTGCCTCGCCGCGCGGTCGAGACGCGAGCTAGGAAACCGGAGTTGGAGCAGCACGGCGACTCGATCGAGTATGAATAATCCATCACCATCGATGCGAGACTTGGCCCGGCGGATGCTGGCTGCCGAAGCAGCGAGCCAGCCCGCATTGCATGCCCACTCGCAGGAAGCTGGGAGGGTGTGCGAGAAACTGCGAATTTCCCTGACGCGATTCGCCGGGGCCGAAGGCTTCAGCTCCCTCTTGAGGCGCGCGATAGCTTTGGCTCGGACGGAAGTTCCTGCGCTGCATGGCATCACGGTCAAGGCCGACGGATCGATCGAGGGGCTGGAAGAACTAGCAGAGGGAGCGGGCAGCGGTGGTGTCGAGGCGGCCGCTGCGCTCACCGCGCACCTGCTCGGATTGCTGGTCACGTTTATTGGCGAACCGATCACGCTGCGACTGGTCCGCGAGGCGTGGCCAGCGCTGGACGAATAGCCTTAGAGAATCGAGATCGTATGAGTAAGTCCCCCCGAACAGATCTAGGTCCCGAGCGAGTGCAGATCCAGCAACTGACCACCGGCGTGCCGGGCCTGGATGAAATACTGGGCGGCGGCCTGCCCGAGTACTCCTTCAATATCATCGCTGGCGCTCCCGGAAGCGGGAAGACCACGCTGGCTCACCAGCTCATGTTCGCCAACGCCACCCCCGAGAGTCCCGCGCTGTACTTTACCGTGCTGGGGGAACCGGCGATCAAGATGCTGCGCTATCAGCAGCAGTTCACGTTCTTTGACCACGCGAAGATAGACGGCGCGGTACGCTTCGTGAACCTCAGCCAGCTTGTGCTGGATGAAGACCTGGGCGCGGTGCTGAATGCGATCGTCAAGGAGGTCGAGGCCTCGGGCGCCAAGGTCGTGGTGGTGGATTCTTTTCGCACTGTGGTGCGCAAGGCGCTCACCAGCACCAGCGAGATGGAACTGCAGGGATTTGTCCAGCGCTTTGCGCTGCACCTGACCAGTTGGCAAGCCACCACGTTCCTGATTGGCGAGTATGTCGAAGGCGAGCTGCGCGACAACCCCGTGTTCACCGTGGCCGACGGGCTGTTTTGGCTCTACCAGAGCGTGGAGCGCAACTCGATTGTGCGCAAGATGCAGATCATGAAGATGCGCGGCCAGGAATCCGTGCCCGGCCTGCACACCTTCCGCATCACCGAGCGCGGTCTGCAAACCTTCCCGCGCACCTTCGGCCTGACCAATAACCGATCGGAGCACGTTAAAGGCGGGCGGCGTCTTTCCAGCGGAGCCCGCAAGTTGGATGCTCTCATGGGCGGCGGCATCCCCGAAGGCGACAGCCTGCTCGTGGCCGGTCCTTCCGGGGCGGGCAAGACCGTGCTCGGCATTCAATTCATCGCCGAAGGCTTAAGTAAAGGCGAACCGGGCATCGTCGCTATGTTCGAAGAGCTTCCCGACGAATTCATGCAGCGGGCAGCCTCATTCGGGTTCGATCTCGACAAGAACCGGGAAGACGGCTCGCTCAGGCTAATCTACCTCCGGCCGCTGGACCTCTCAGTGGATGAGACGGTGCATGAAATCGTGAGCGCGGTCAAAGAGATCGGCTGCAAGCGGCTGGTCATCGACTCCCTGGTCGGCTTCGAGATGGCGCTAGCCCCCGACTTCCGCGCCGATTTTCGCGAGTCTCTCTATCGGATGATCGGGGCGCTCACGCGGTTGGGCGTAACCATCATCAGCACCGTCGAGGTCGAGGAGAATTTCACTTCGATGGGCCTGTCGAACTTCACGATTTCGTTCCTGGCCGACGACATCGTGCGCCTGCGCTACGCCTCGATCAACGGGCAACTGCGAAAGATTATGATGGTGGTAAAGATGCGCCGCAGCCAGCACAGCATCGACATGTGCGGCTACGAGGTCACCTCGCAGGGCCTGGAGATCGGCGCGCCGATGCGGGGCTACCGTGGCCTGACTACCGGCATCCCCGGGCCGTGGTCGGTCGAATCGGGACAAAATGATCCCGCGTTGCAATGCGACCAGCCCCCGGAACCCACGCGGCCGCGCGGTAGGAAAGGAGGGGGCTAGATGACGAACACCTACTCCCCGATGACGCTCGAACAGCAGATGCGCGAGATTAACGAGGCGCTGCTGCAGTCCTCGATCCACCAGCACGAGTTGACCGAGCACGCCGAGCAGGCCGAGCAGGCGCTGCGTGAGAGCAACGCCCGCTTCGAGAGCCTCTTCGATGCGTCCTCTGTCGGCATGTACCTGGTGGACGCGGACCTCCGCATTCGGCTGGTGAGCCGGAAAGCGCGGCCCGTGTTCGGCGAGATCGGCCAGGAATTGATCGGCAGCAGCTTAGCCGAGGTCATCCATACCTTGTGGCCGCCGGAAAGCGCCGCCGACATTATGGCTCAGTTTCGGCACACCCTGGCCACGGGCGAGCCCTATGCCGCCCCGGAGTTCTCCGAGGTGCGCTACGACCGCAAAGTGCGTGAATATTACGACTGGCAGATTCATCGCATTGATCTGCCCGAGGGCCAGTACGGCGTGGTGTGCTATTTCATCGATATTTCCGCGCGCATGCTCGCGGAAGAGAGCCGCCACCGATTGGAGCTTGTGACTCAGGAGCAGGCCGCGTCGCTGGCCGATCTGCACCGCCGCAAAGATGAATTTCTGGCAATGCTGTCGCATGAGCTTCGCAATCCGCTGGCTCCGATCCTGAACGCCGTGCAACTGCTCCAACTGGAGAAAAGCGACAGCGGGCTGCAGCAGGAGGCCCGCGCGATCATCGAGCGGCAAGTGGGGCAACTGACGCGTCTGATCGACGACCTGTTGGAAGTCTCGCGCATTTCCACCGGAAGAATTCATCTGCACGTAGAACGCATGGACCTGCGCAGGGTAGTGGAACGTGCCGTGGAAACGGCGCGTCCCGCGATCGGCCAGCGTTGCCACGCGCTGACGGTCGTGTTGCCCCCGGCGCCCGTCTGGCTGCTCGCCGATTCGACGCGGCTGGAGCAAGTTGTGGTGAACCTGCTCAATAATGCCGCCAAATACACGCCTGAAGGCGGCCAGATCTGGGTGGGACTGCAGCTAGAGTCCGAGGAGGCCGTGTTGCTCGTGCGGGACACGGGGGAAGGAATCGCTCCCGAAGTGTTACCCCGCATCTTTGATCTATTCACGCAAGCGGCGAGATCATTAGACCGCTCGCAAGGCGGCTTGGGCATCGGCCTGGCGCTGGTGAAAACGCTGGTGGGAATGCACCACGGTCGGGTCGAGGCTTCCAGCACGCTGGGACAAGGCAGCGAGTTCACGGTGCGTTTGCCGGTTGGGAAGGATGAGGGCGGAAGGATGAAGGATGAGCCGGAAGCCCCGTTGGCTTCATCCTCCCTCCTTCCTCCTTCATCCTTGCGAGTCCTCGTCGTGGATGACAACGTGGATGCAGCCCAAGCCTTGGCCCTGCTGCTGAAGGTATCCGGCTACGCCACCCGCATGGCGCACACTGGTCCGGCCGCATTGCAGGAAGCAGACGTCTTCCAACCGGATGTGGTCTTGTTGGACATTGGCCTGCCGCAAATGAACGGCTATGAAGTAGCCAAGCAAATGCGGCAGCAGCCCCGATTTAAGGACACCGTGCTGGTCGCCCTGACGGGGTACGGGCAGGAATCCGACCGGCAGCTTTCCAAGGAAGCCGGGTTCGATCATCACCTGGTCAAGCCCGCCGACTTCGCCAAGTTAAAGAGAATCCTGGCGGCCGCCGCCCGTTTGTAGTCCCGCCTTCCGGCGGGACTACGAGCGTCGGAGCTTACTGAAAACCTTGGTTCCTCGTGCGGCCGATAATAAACGCCAGGATGTCACGCACGCCGATTCGTCTCCTGTATTCGCAAACTAGTTACGGGCAAGCATGGGCTTCTTAAGCCGTCTGGCAAATCTGTTTACCAAGCGTGGCCGCAACGATGAGCTGCTGAATAGCGGCATGGAACACGCGAAAGCCGGACGGCCGCAGCAAGCAATTAAGATCTACGACACCCTCGTCAAGTCGAAGCTCAGCAGCGATACGGTTCGCGCCCGGGCATTGTTCAACCGTGCTCTGGCCCACTCGTCGCTCAAAAACGACGTGCAGGCCATCGCCGATTTGAACGAAGTGCTCACGTTGCCGCATGTGCCAGAGAATGTGCGAAACTCCGCACAGGACCAGTTGAAACGGGTCCGCAAGCGGTCGGACAAGGCGGGCAGCGAATAAACTCGCCAGCATGACTGTCCGGTCAATCCTCGCTCAACCCTTAGCGAGGAACAGCGCGACCACGGCGGTGATGTTGTCCTTGCCCCCCGCCTCGTTAGCGCGTGTCACGAGACGTCGACAGGCCTGTTCCGGTTCGCTTTCGGCCTGGAGAGTCTGGTTGATTTCCTCCTCGGAGAGCATCTCCGTCAGTCCGTCGGAGCAGAGCAGCACCCGGTCTCCGGCTTCCAGATGCAGCTTGTGAACCTCGACCTTGAGATCGGACGAAGTGCCCCCCACGGCGTTGGTCATGACGTGGCGCCAGCGATGCTCGGCCGCCTTGTCGGCGGCCAGGGCGCCGTGGCGGACCAATTCCTCCACCAGCGTGTGGTCGTGGGTCAGCCGATGAAGAATTTTTTGGCGGCACAGGTAACAGCGGCTGTCGCCCACGTGGGCCACGAACAGCACGTCGTTGAGGCTGTAGGCCAGTGTCAAGGTGGTCCCCATGCCGTACAGTTCCGGGTGCTGCGCAGCTTCGGCCAGCAGGCGGGCGTTGGCCTGACCCAGGGCTCGCTGAAAATCGGCCAACACCTGATCTTGCTCCGGACCTTTGAACTGCGCGAACCACTTGAAGGTTCCCAAAATGAAGGTTTCCACCGAGTCGATCGCCATGGCGCTGGCCTGCTCGCCCGCCGCGTGACCGCCCATTCCGTCGGCGACGACAAACAGGTAACTCCGGTCGCTGCTGTGCTCCGGCCTCCGATCGGGCAGGCTCGTCTGCTGCACTTGCAAGGTTTTAAGCAGCACGGCGATCAGGAACTGGTCCTGGTTCGCGGTACGGACCTTGCCGGCGTCGGTTAGACCAAAGCTGCGCACGGACAGCGGCCGCGGCCTGTCCGGAAGCAGCGTCACCGTGTCCATCTCGTGCGTTTTCACGACGGCCATGTCAGAAGCGATCTGCGGTTCGCTCATGTTAATCCCGTTCTCCAAGTTCATTGCACAACCGAGACCTCGATCACCAGGAGGGAGATATCGTCTTGCGGTCGCTCGGATCCCTGCCACCGCGTGATCTCCCCCATGAGGGCAGCGACACTCGCCTGAAGCGGTTGGGACCGCCCTTGCCCGATCAACTCCAGGAGGCGCGCGTTGCCAAACGGCTGGCCGCTTGCGTCCATCGCCTCGGAAACGCCATCGGAGTAGAGGTACAGGCGATCTCCCGCCCCCAGGCGAACTAACCGCTCCTCGCAGACCTCGTCCGCCAGGCCGATCGGGAACCCCTGGCTCGCTAAAATCACCGGATCGGCGCCGCAGGGCACATGCACCGGGCCAGGGTGCCCGGCGGAGATATACCGGAACTCCCCGGTCGCAGCATTCAGGATCCCGTAAACCATCGTGGCGAACTGCGCAGTCGCAGAGTCGAAGGCGAAGAGCCGGTTCAGGCGGGCGGCAACCTCCGCGGGCGCGGTGAGGGCGAACGGATGCCCAGCCTCTCTATGCCGGATCAGAATCGAGGACGGGTCCGAGGGTGGCGAGAGGAGACGGCTCAGCGTCACCGATAGTAGGGCCGACGCGACGCCATGCCCGCTGACATCCAGGATGTACAGCCCGATCAGGCCATCGCCGAACGGAATGAAGTTCAGGCCATCGCCCGCCAGTTCGTCGCAGGGCCGGTAGACCCAAGCGAAATCTATTCCCGGGATGCGAGGCGCCTCGCGGGGCAGGAACGACTCCTGGATCTTTGCCGCCGCCTGCAAGTCGCGGGACATGCGGGCGTTCGCCTTCGCCAAGAGCAAGTTAGTCTCCTCCAATTCGATTTGCAGGCCGCGGAGCTTCAGGTGCGTCTCGACCCGCGCATGCAATTCTTCCATCTGAAAAGGCTTGGTGATGTAATCCACCCCGCCGATAGCAAACGCCTTCACCTTGTCTAACTGCTCGGTGAGGGCGCTGATGAAGATGACGGGAATTCCCTTGAGCTTGTCGTCGGCTTTGAGGTGTTCGCACACCTCGTAGCCATTCATCACCGGCATATTGATGTCCAGTAAGATCAAGTCCGGGGGATCGCGCCCCGCCGCCACCAACGCCAGCTTGCCGCTGGGAACGGGGCGGACCTTATACCCGCGGTCCTTAAGCATGCCGGTGAGCACCTGAAGATTGGCCGGAGTGTCGTCCACGACCAAGATGCTGGCGGGTTGCGCTGCGCCACTTTTAAGCTGTTCCCAATTCATTCTCAAAGCGAATGAAGACATTCGTGTCAACCATCAATGCGTCCAACCCGTGTTTATTGATCCTACCCGCCGACTTGCTCCCCCGCAATTTCTGCTTGATGCATGTAATGCATGGGGTCGCGAGCTGCTCTGTTGAGGGTCAGCAGCCGCCGAAACTCACGCGCTCGGCCATAGGGCCGCAAAGATGCCGCCGATGATGGCGGCGAAGGCAATCGATTCCAGGATGTGCCCGACGATCCGCGAATGAAACCAGATGGCATGCAGCACAATGGCCGAGAGAAAAGTCAGCAGGCCGGCCGTCGAGACAAACCGGAACACGGTCATGAAGTCCGCTCCCGGTTTGATGGCCAGCGTCGACAAGTAGGCCAGGCAGAAGCTCACCACCAGGAAGTACACAAACGTGAGCCCCAGGTTGCGGCCCATGTTCATTTTCCCGAACACCGTCATGATGCCCGAGGGTCCGGCTTCCATTTTAGCCTTGTACTCGGGGCTGCTCATCTCCTGCTTGCTGTTGCAGCCGGGGAACATGTAACTGCCGGGCTGAAGGCCGCAGTCGCGGGCACCCCGCAGAAAATCGTCCTCGCGATCGAGCTTGCGCCAATCCCCTTTGTGAAAGGGAAACACCATCCACGACAAAAAACTGGCGAAGAACAACGCCACGGCCGACAGCACGATCGGCAGAGCCAGGCTCAGCAACACATTCCCCTCCGGGCCGCAACGGCGGCGGTTATGTCAACGCGGACCTGCGTCGCCATCGCCCGGCGCGTCGCTCAACCGAATACCTGTTGAATGACCCTCCCGTGGCGAACCAGGGCGACCGGCCGGCCGCTGGGAGTACGATACTCGCTGGCGGCGTCGATTCCCAGAGTGTGATAGAAAGTGGCGGCCACGTCGTCCGGGGAAAAGCCGTCGCCCTCGGCTGGGCCTTCACCTTTTGCGTCGCTGGCGCCGATCACCTGGCCTCCGCGCACGCCGCCGCCGGCCAGCAGCACGAACATCGCCCGCGGATAATGGTCGCGGCCCACGCGGTCCCGGCTGATCTTGGGAGTGCGGCCGAACTCGCCGGTCGCGAAGACGGCAGTCGTGGCAAGCAGACCCTTCAACTCCAGCGCGATGAGCAGGCCGGCCAGGCCGCCGTCGAGTTCCGGCAGCAGTTTCTCGCGAAGCTGCTGGAAGTTGTGGTCGTGCGTGTCCCAGCCGCCGTGGTCGACGCTGACGAACCGCACGCCCGCCTCGAC
>JBGTDH010000053.1:0-1762 GCA_041748435.1 Pirellulales bacterium | reverse complement strand
AAGGGACAATTTCCGCCGGCATGGTCTACGACAAGCCGATCATCCAGCTCGACATCCTCCCGACCGCGATCGTCGCCGCCGGCGGAACCGTCGATCCGCAATGGAAGCTCGACGGCGTGGATCTCATGCCCCACCTGACCGGAAAAAACCCGGCCGCCCCGCACGAGACGCTCTACTGGCGCTTCGGCGAGCAGTGGGCCATCCGCCACGGCGATTGGAAGCTCGTGGTGTCGCGCGTCGACGGTCGCGAGCCGCGGCTCTTCAACCTGTCCACCGACATCGGCGAATCGAAAGACCTGATTGCCTCCAACCCGGAGAAAGCCAAAGAGCTGAAAACCCTCTGGGACAAATGGAACGAAGGCAACATCCCACCCAAGTGGCGCCCCAGAAACGCACCCGGCGTGGGGAGCTGATGCCCTTCTCGTGAAGCGTCCATCATGATGCAATCCGCTGCGATGGCACGATACGCGGCTTGCGCCGCGATGTGCCGGTGAAGTGATGCGGGCTGCGGTTCGCTGCAGTTGTTGTTTGGCGATGCAGCCACCCTAAGGCGCCCCAGCAGACAAGCACCAGCAGCGTGGGAAAACCCCAGAACAGTGTCAGGTTGCCGATCTCGCTGCCGAGCGGACCTTTGGCGCTGAGGGGGCCCAGGATGATTAACATTGCCATCAGCAGCAGGTTGCCGCGCGTGGGATGCTCGATCACGCGGCGCGCCAGCAACAAGGCTGGCAGCAGCAGGACGCCATAGTGGGCCTTGCTGCTCATGGGGCTTAGGAGCAGCATCAGGCACAGGCCCAGGGACGCTTCCAACGGGAATCGCAAGGCGGACCAATCCAGCGGTCGCGGGGAGCGTGCATCCACCGCGGCGATCGCTTGACCCGGCCGGCCCAAGAGGCAGGCGGTAGTTAACAGCAGAGCGGCGGCGATGCTGTAGTTCAAGTAACGCAACAGGCCAATCATGCCGGGCGCTAAAGTCGGCGAGGTTGAAGTTTGCTCCAGTGATAGGGGCCAGCCGTAGGCGGCCCAGCGTTGCAGCAGGCTCCCCAGCGATTGATTCAATTCGATGCGGCTGCCGGTGTGCCATTGTCCGGGGGCGAACTCGGCGACCGGCTGTACGAACGTGCGATACCAGGAGACGAGGTGCGAGACTCCGCTGCGATCCGGCCACAGCAGATCGGGGAGAAACCAAAGCAGCACCACCGCCGCGAACATTACGCCGGCGGCGCGCCACTGCCGCCGCCACAGCAAGTACGGCAGGAACAGCAGAGGCGTGCATTTCATGGCGGCGGCCGCGCCGAGCAACGCGCCGCCAGAATACTCGCCGCCGGCCCAGATGCGGCAGCATCCGCACAGCAGCAGGGCCACGATGATCAGATCGAACTGTGTGTTCTCGAGCGGGGCCAACAGAAACCGCAGGCTGAGGATCAAGCCTAGCCAGAAGACCGCATGCCAGCGCAGCTCGGCCTCCCGAAGCAAGGGCGGGCCGCCGATCAGACGCCACGCTGCCGTAATCATCATCGCCAGGGCGACTGCGTTCACGAGATAAAACGCCACGTCGCGCAGCGGAGCGGGCAGGTTCGCCAGCGGCATCGCCAGCATGGCCATGGTGGGCGGGTAAGCGTAGGCATCGTGCTCGGGCCGGCACAGGCACTCGCCGGCTTGCAACCGGAGGGATGCTCGCACGTAGCAGCGCCCCCAATCGCGGTTGGGAGCGTTGCGTAGGAACTTGATCGACAGTCCGACGGAGACCCCAAGCGCGGCC
>JBGTDH010000052.1:0-3905 GCA_041748435.1 Pirellulales bacterium | reverse complement strand
CGTGGCGGCGGGAAGCAGGTGCAGCGTGTCGCCCACGCGCGCGGTTCCCCGCCAGACGGTTCCCGTGACGACGGCCCCCTGTCCTGCAGGTGAGAATGCGCGATCGATGGGAAGCCGAAAGCGTGGATCGGCGGTCGCCCGCGCGGGAGACGACCGGGCTGCATCCACCAGCGCGCTGCGCAACTCGGCCACGCCCAGAGAGGTGAGCGTGGAAACCCGGATCCGCGGCGCGGTTGCCAGAAAGGTCGATGCCACGAGCTCCGCAACCTCCAGCTCGACCATTTCCAACTGCTCTTCGTCGGCCAGGTCGCATTTGGTAATTGCCACGACGCCGTGTCGCACGCCCAGAAGCTCCAGCAACGCGAGATGCTCGCGTGTCTGCGGCATGACCGAATCGTCGGCGGCGATCACCAGCAAAGCAGCATCGACCCCCGAGGCCCCCGCCACCATGGTGTGAATGAACCGTTCGTGTCCGGGCACGTCGATCAGCGCGAAGCGGCAGCCGTGCTCGTCGAAATGAGAGAAGCCCAGGGCGATGGTGATGCCGCGACGCTTCTCTTCGGGCAGCCGGTCTACAGCGCCCCCTGTCAGCGCATGCACGAGAGCACTCTTGCCGTGATCGATATGCCCAGCCAGGCAGATAACGAACTGGCAGCGAGAGGAGGGCGGTGATGTTTGCATCGGGGTGCTGAATTCTACCCGCCCTGTCGACGATCGGGTACAGTGAGATTCGCCCGAGCGGCGAGCGGGGGACGTAAGTCCCTTGGTTTCTTCTGTATCACAAGAGGCGCCCTGATGACCGATCCGATCCGGCTCACTCAACTGGCCAAGCGCGCGGGATGCGCAGCCAAGCATCCCCCGGGGTTTCTGCTGTCGCTGCTCGGCTCGCTGCCTCCCATCACCGATCCCAACGTGCTGGTGGGCAGCGCCACGGCCGACGATGCCGCTGTCTATAAGCTCTCCGACGACCTGGCGTTGGTTTTCACCACCGACTTTTTTACTCCCATCGTCGATCGTCCCTACGACTTTGGCGCCGTGGCCGCCGCCAACGCCTTGAGCGATGTTTATGCCATGGGCGGCACTCCGCTGACGGCGCTAAGCATCGTGGGCTTTCCCGATGCCCTGCTGCCGCCGGAAGTTCTGGTCGAGATTCTCCGCGGCGCGGCGGATAAAGCGAACGAGGCCGGGGTGGCCATTGTCGGCGGGCACACCATCAAATCGGAAGAGCCGATCTTCGGTCTGGCCGTGATCGGTAAGGTTCATCCGCAACGCGTCTTATCCAACGCCGGGGCGCAGCCCGGTGATGTGCTGATCCTGACAAAACCCTTGGGGCTAGGCATCATCACGACGGCTGCCAAGAATGGCGAGGACAAGCTCGGCGCTATCCAGCAAGCCATTGCCGTGATGACCACGCTCAACCGGGTCGCCGGAGAAGAGATTGCGCGGTGCGGCGTCCATGCACTGACGGACGTTACCGGGTTCGGTTTGCTTGGCCATCTGCGAAACATCGTGGCGGCGAGCAAGGTCGGCGCCCGCGTCTATCTGGATCGTGTTCCCGTTCTGGCCGCCGCCCGCGAGTATGTGCAGGCAGGCATTTCGCCGGGTGGCACACACGCCAATCATCGATTCCTTGCCGATTGGGTGAGCTACGACGCCGACGTGACCAAAGAAGACCAACTGCTCTTGTGCGACGCCCAAACCTCCGGCGGCCTCTTGGCCGCCGTCGCACCCGACAAGGCCGAGGAGCTGGTCTCGCGGCTGCGAGCGCGCATCGTGCCCGACGCCGCCATCATCGGGCAGATCGATGCCCACGTCGCTCGCATCGCCGTTAGTCGGAGTTAGCCCGTGGCCGTTGCACCGACGAACGAATCATCCGGCCTCCTGACCGCGGCAAGCGGTCCTGCTTGACAGTCCCTGTGGGCCAGACATAGTCTCAGTGTTCTTTCGTCCCGTCGAGCAAGTCGCGCGTCCTTTCTCCTCTGCCGAGAGTCTCATGCCGATCTGAACAAGCTCGATGAACTGTCGGAGGAGAAGTACCGGCTCTTCGAAGAATGCTCGCCCCTTCACCATCTGACGAAGGGCGATGCGCCAGCGATGCTCAACTACGGCGGCTCCCTCGACCAGCCCGTGACGGACCAGAACATCGGCATCCATCACGCACAGTTTGGCAAAGCGCTCAAGGAGAAGATGGACGAGCTTGGCATCCGCTGCATCGTGAATGCCGGGGGCCGGACACTCGGCGAACGGGTCTCGCCAATGGACTTCATCAAGCAAGAGTTTGGGATGGCACGATGAGCCAACAATCCGATCAATGGCTGTCGCCGATCACGTACAAATGCGAATCGGTGCGGTAGATCAGGTCATCGCCTGAGATAGCTGGTGTGGCCGTGATCCGTTCGCCCAGGTCGTTGGTCGCCAGCAACTCGAACTTCGCCCCGGCCTTCACAACGAAGGTTTTCCCATCGTTGTTGCTCAAGTAGACCCGACCATCGCTGGCAATCGGGGACGAGTTGCAGTTACCACCCAGGCGCTCCCGGTACTGCTCTGCACCAGTCTTCGCATCCAGGCACGTCAGAATGCCGTTGTCCATCAGGGCATAAAGCAGCCCTCGGTAATAGAGCAAGGAGGGCTCGACAGGACCAGGATTCTTGCTGATCCACAAGGGCTCAGGCGGCGTGCCGTTACCCGTCAGGCGAATCGCATGGATCGGGCTCTGCCGCCATAGTTGCAGAAACACCACGCCGTCGTTGCAAACCGGGCTGGAGATGATCTCGCCGTTGAACGGTCCCGACCCTTCGCCGTATTCCCACAGCTTGTCGTGGGTCTCGGTCTGGCTCCATCGCACCGGAAGGTTGCGGTCGTCGGCCACATTGTCTGCATTCGGGCCTCGCCAGCGAGGCCAATCGGTGGAGGCGCTCTTGCTCGCAAATACCGGTCCTCGGTGCGGTTCAACGGCCAGCGCCATCGCACTAGCGGCCAGGATCAGTAGCAGAGTGGTCAATCGTCGCATCACTTCTTCCAGTCGTAGTTGCTCTGTTAGCGAGACCTGATTACCTCGTCCTTGGCATCATCGGCGCTGGCGGTCCCAGCAAACGCTGCCAGCACGATCCGGCGAACAACAGGCCGAGGGATGAACGTCGCATGATGCACCCAGCAAGGAAAGAACCGATCAATCCGCTATCATGTCGGCTGAACTTAGCCACATGCACTTTGGCTACAATCTTATCCATCTCGGCTGCGGTAAATGCCCGCACGGTCGTCGTTCGGACGTTGCCCAACGCAGCCAGGTGCAAGAGTCGTTCTCTTCGCCAGGAACTCCGAGTCGTCGCCTCCCTGAAAGTAAGATCATGCCGTGGAGTTCGTCGCCCTTCACCACGGCCCATCCCTGGGCCGGGTCCATTTCGTCGTTGCCGTCCCAAACTACTCGACGATCCGCCAGCGGCCAGCGAAGGGGGACGGCGGTTTGGGTATTGTCTTCGCCACTGCCTTGCTCCAACTTGCCCAACTTACCCGTCAAGTTCCTTCATCAATTCTGCCCGTCGCCGTTCAATGGCTTTCAAGCGGGTCGTGAGCTTCCTGGCTTCTGTTTTGAGGTCGGCCAACTCCTTTTGGAGCTTCTTCTTGTGCAGGTGGCCCTGCCCGCTCTTGTCTCGGACGAGAGCTTCGACTTCGTGCCGCAATAGCCGATACCACGGGTTGCCGTGCATGTTGCTTTCACGGAATTGCAGCTTGCCTGCTCGGATCGCTGCGATGATCTCCTCTTGCGTCAGGCCGAACTCCTGCCGAGCGGACTTGTCGCTCAGAGTGGCCCCTTTTCGTGACCACATCGAATCGCCATCGTTCATCATTCACCCTCCTTGCTTCCGATCCGCAGGAATGTACGGGATCAATCCTTTGTTGAAGGC
>JBGTDH010000051.1:0-5452 GCA_041748435.1 Pirellulales bacterium | reverse complement strand
GGCGAATTGCTTTCCACCGCCGCCCGCCGCAGTGGCTGCGTGGGAGTGATTGTCGACGGCGCCGTGCGGGACGTGGCCCGCATGCGGCAGATGGGCTTTCCCGTCTGGGCGCGCGGCACGTCGCTGTACGACAGCCGGGATCGCAACCGCGTAATCGATCTTGATGTGCCCGTGGAGATTGACGGCGTGACATTCTCCCCCGGCGACCTGGTGGTGGCGGACGGGGACGGCGTGGTCGTGGTGCCGCGCGCGGTCGAGCAGGAAGTTGTGCGGCGGGCGTGGGAAAAAGTCCATGCGGAAAACATCGTGCGGGACGCCATCGCCGCCGGCATGTCCGCGACCGAAGTCTTCAAGAAGTACGGCGTGCTGTGATGCCACGCAAGCCGCCACACACCCCGTGATCAGGTTATGGAGATACTCGAAAACTGGAGGCAATGGCTGGGTGCCAGCGGCGGGCTGGCGGTGGTGATGTTGTATGCCGCCTATCTGATGTGGACGCGCAGCCAGAGTGGACCCGCGAAGCCGAAGCCGGCCGTGGCCAACTGTCCCGATTGCGGCGGGAAAGTCTCCAGCAAGATCAAGGCTTGCCCGCACTGCGGCCGTCCGATGGACGGTTAGCCGCGTAATCCTCGCGAAATCCTATTCGCGTCTTAGGTCGTCACATCTATGCGCTGTGCGCGCATGTTTACGAGCGCAGAACCGCGGATGACACGGATGAGAGCGGATGGCGCGGATACGAGCAGTTTCACAAACATCTGTTCTATCCGCGCATTCCGCTTTCATCCGCGCCATCCGCGGTTACTCCTACGTTAGGGTTGCGGGCGCTGCCCGACTTAGAAGGTTCCTACCCGTAGAGTTCGTTGACCGTCTTGTAATCCACGCGTTTGGCGCGGATGAGGCCGTCGGAGAGTTTCTCTCCTTGCGGATCGACATAGATGCGGCCGGTCGCGGCGGCGGCGCCCGGTCGCACGTCCATCACGTGGATGTTGAAGATGAAGGCCGTCTCGCTGGCGGCCTGGAACCAGTGGATGTTGTCCTTGTAATCCGAAACGGTTGAGCACTCGCCCACCGTGAACTTCCGATCGATGGTGGGCCGGATGATCAGGTGCTCGGGTTCGTCCTTCATCCGGTCGTAGTGGCGACCGCGGAGGTCGCCCTTCAAGATCAAGAACGCCGTGGTCATGTTGTTGTGCCCGTGCGGGACGACGGAGCGGTCTTTCTTGAGGGCGAAGATTTGCCGTCCGAAGGCCAGGTTTTCCGGCAAGCCATCGGCCTTGGGAAAGTTGAGCCGCAGGCTGCGGGCGCCCTGATCGACGAATTCCACGTTGGACGTGAGCTTGTCGAAATCGATCAGCCGCAGCAGATCCGGCAGATCGACTTGCTTGTACAACTCCTCCACCTTCTGCTGCCAGGCAATCTGCTCCACTTGCTGCCCCTTCACATCCCGGCAGAGGGTGTTGAGATCGGCCAGCCAACGCGTGGTCAGCGGCTTGATCTCCGCCGCGAACAAGTCTTGCCGGCCCAGCGCCTCCACCAAGCCAATGGTCAGCAAAGAACCCAACGCTTGCTGAGCGAACTCACGGCGAGAGACATACGTAGACATGGGAATGACCTCGGATTGCGGTGCGGGTTGGGTTCTTCCTGGTTGGCGAAGTGCTGTCATTGTGCCTTGTGTGCCGCGGAAAGGAAATCCTGCCTCGGATTTCCCGCGGATCTGGTACGATTCAACGCCGTTCCCGAAAGATCGCGCTTGATCGGAAGCGTTTATGCTGTAATCTAGTTCTATTGGGTGGTCGTAGGGTGTTTTCTTAGTTTTCACTGTTGCGAGACCGACTCATGCCGCGTCGCCGGGCCGCGTTTACTCTCGTCGAACTGCTGGTGGTCATCGCCATTATTGGTGTGCTGATCGCCTTGCTGTTGCCGGCGGTTCAGGCAGCCCGCGAGGCCGCGCGCCGCTCCCAATGCCTTAACAACCTGAAACAACTCGGGCTGGCGTGCCATTCTTACCACAGCGCGTACAGTTATTTCCCGCCCTGCGTGGGACCGGGGCTTGTCGAGAACGCCGGCTCCACAGCCCCCCAACAACCTCACGCGGGCACGGGACTTCAGCCCACCGTGCCGTGGGTACGGCACATTCTGCCGCACATGGAACAAGCGGAGGCGGGATGGGAGAGTACGCTGGCGGCGCTTATTTGCCCGTCCGACACGCGCGCTGCGCATCTGGTAAACCCCCAAGACAACCACGGCTACTCTTGTTATCTGGCGGTGGAGGGCTACAGCACACGGGGCACCGAGGGGGTGATGTATCTGAACTCGAAGACCTCGACCGCGCACGTTCTGGATGGCACGAGCAACACACTGCTCATTGCCGAGCGCCCGCCGATGATGCTGGGCGCCAGTTGGGGTTGGGGTTGGTGGGACAGCTACCACGAAGGAGACGTTGGCATCGGCCTGCGCAACACGTTGATCCTCTCTCCCGGCAGCGGTTGTGCTTCGCCGCTCTATTTTGGTCCGGGGGCCAACGATGCCGATACCAGTGGATACATCGGGGGACCCGGTCCGGGCAATCCGGCCTGCCATGTCAATCATCCCTGGAGCTTTCATCGCCAGGGGGCAAACATGCTGCTGGCGGACGGCGCGGTGAAATTCTTCCTCTACTCTGCCGGCACCAAGCTGCCCGCGTTGGCCACGCGCAAAGGCGGCGAGGTGGTCGATGCGACTTCCTTGTAGGATGCACAGGAGTTGATGCTGGTGCGCGCCCTCGCTCGTCGCTCGTGTTGGTTAGGTCTGCTGTGTCTGCTCGTGACCAGTGGCTGCGGTGGCCCCGGCGATTTGAGCGGCACGGTCACCTACAAGGGCAAGCCGTTGAGTACGGGCACGGTGAACGTCGTCGGCGGAGATGGCATCATCTGTTCAGGAATCATTCAGGACGATGGCACGTTTACGGTGACAGGCTTGGTGCCCGGCAAGGTGCAGATCGCCGTCACCAGCATCAATCCGGCCAAACAGAAGTCGATCGCCAAGCCCAAGTCCGGGATGGAGGTCGCGCCCAAGGGGGACGGCTCGAAATGGTTCGCCATCCCCGAACAGTACGCCGACTTCGAGCGTTCCGGCCTGACATTCGATCTTGAGCGCGGCCCCAACAGCTTTCCAATCGAATTGAAGTAGTCCTACTCGCTCGAGACAGCAGACAGGATGAACAGGATACGACAGGATAAAAGGAGTCGAACGGGCTACAGATTCTGGCTTACGGTCCGATCCTGTTCATCTTGTTCATCCTGTCTCTTTCCGATGTGATTCAGACGTACAGACTACAGCAGCTTCCAGCCGCTGCGATATTCGCGCTGAATGAAGCGCTGGGCCTCGGGTGCGTTGGTGGCCTGCATCTTCACCGGGTCCCACTGCAGCTTCTTGCCCGCGCGGTAGGCCACGTTCCCCAAGTGGTTGGTCTCCGTTAGCCAGCCGGCGTATTCAAAGTTGCTGCCCGTGGGCGAGCCGGTCTTACAGGCCTCGATCCATTCGGCGTGCTGGCTGACGGGGCGCGTGAGGAACGGCTCGGGCCGCTTGAAGCCCTCGAAGTCTTTCTCCGGGAGCAGCACGTACTTGTTGTAATCGGCCAGCAACATGCCTTTGGCGCCGAGGAACAGCACGCCGTTCTCATACTTTGGAATGCCGTTGTCGGTCCAGATTTGGGGCTTGCTGGTTCCCTGATGCCAGGTGAGCGTGACGGGAGGCATGTCGCCGCGCTGGCCGAACTCGTACACGGCCTTCATGGATGCCGGCGCAATCTCCGCATGCGGCGGCGGGCCGAACGCTTCAATCGTGCGGGGATAGTCGAGCTTCAGTGCCCAGAACGGGAGATCGTTCCAGTGGCTCCCCAAATCGGACATCGTGCCGTTGCCAAAATCCCACCAGCGATACCACTTCGGACCCGGATAATAGACCGAGTGGAACGGCCGGTACGGCGCGGGACCAAGCCACAGGTCCCAATCCAAATCGGTCGGGACCGGCTCCTCTCCCTTGGGCCGCTCTTGCGTGATCGCCCGATCCTTATGCTTGATGGCGTCTTCCTCGCTCTGCCAGCCCCAGGCCCGCGAGACCCAGACGTGGGCTTCCTTCACCGGGCCGATGGCGCCGGTCTGGATCAGCTCCACCACGTCGCGATAGTTGGGGTTGGCGTGATTCTGCGTCCCCATCTGCGTGGCCACTTTGGCTTTGGCCGCCGCCTCCCGAATGATGCGGGCTTCCTGGATGTTGTACGTCAGCGGCTTCTCGCAATAGACGTGCTTGCCCAACTGCAGCGCCGGCAGCGTGGCAAAGGCATGCGTATGCTCGCAGGTGCTCACGACCACGGCATCAAACTCTTTGTGATGATCGTCGAACAGCTTGCGAAAATCGGTCACCTCGCGGGCCCGCGTATACGTGACGGCTGCGCTGCGCAGCGCCTTCTCGGCCACATCGCACAGCGCAGTGATGTTCTCGCCCCCTTTCTCGCCGATCTCCAACAGGTTCCGCGAGCCTCGCCCGCCGGCGCCAATCACGGCCACATTAAGCTTCTCATTCAGATTGCGTCCCCGCAGAAACGCCGGCGCGGCAAACGTCGCCGCCCCCGCCGCCGCCACGCCCTTCAAGAACTGACGACGATTCTGATTAGCTATAGTCTTTCGGTTCGACATAGTGGGCTCCTTTGGCAAGTGTCTCAGCAGAGCAACCGCGGATGACGCGGATGAATGCGGATGACGCGGATAGAAACACTGATTCTCCCTTCGCGCGATGGTTCTGTCATCCGCGCTATCCGCTCCCATCCGCGTCATCCGCGGTGTTCCGAGCGTTGTCGCTAGCGCCTGATTATCAGTCCGCTTCACCTCACGAACAAGATGGCGACGGCGCCGAGTGCGGCCCCCACGGCCAGGGAGATCCAGCCGAAGGCGGCGCCGAAGAGCAGGATCAACACGACGGGAATCATGGCCAGCGAGATCCTCACGCCGGGGATAAAGGCAGAGAGCACGAGCAACAGTCCCGCCACGCCAGCGTGGAAATCGCGGATGAATCCGCCCACGGCCGGCTTCGCTTGCTTGTAATTCTCCACCCACGAGCCGGCCAGTTGCTTGGCCGCGTCCGAGGTCCCGGCCGCTTCCAGATTCGCCCGGTTGATCGGCTGCTTGGCCACTTCCGCAATCTGTTGCAGCTCCTTGCCGGGGATCAGGTTGTTCGACTTCATCCACATCGCGCAGCCGACCAACAACAGCGCTCCGACCACGAACCGCATCTTGTAACCCAGTAGCATGCCCACCGGGCCGCGGGCCAGGCGTTCCATGAAGGATGGCGGCGCTTCCGGATTGGTGCGGGCTGCCTCCAGCATGGCCTTGATGCGCGCCCGGCGAGCGTCGGGCGTCTCCTTGCCCGTGGGCGCTAGCGACTCTTTCTTGATCTCCGCCGCGTTCTCGATCAG
>JBGTDH010000050.1:0-3734 GCA_041748435.1 Pirellulales bacterium | reverse complement strand
ACCGCGGCCTGTCCATCAGCCCCGCGATCCCGCAGCAGCTCCTTCCCCAACTGCGCCCGTTGGTTGAGCAGTTTGAGCAGCTCGCGATCGACGCGTTCCAACCTCCCCCGCAGATTGGCGACGGACGGCGGACGCGAAGGGGGCTTGCTGGGCCGGGGGGACGTTTTTTTCTTGGCCATGCGGGACGTCCAAAGAGACGTTATCCACGACGGTGGGAAGCGGCAAAATCAAGCAAAAGGCGTGTCTCTTGTACTTCGCTGGTTAGGGGGTGTCAAGCAGCCGCCCCTCCAGCCTGTGTGGCCCGATGCGCGAGTGCGCGGGCGAGGGATACTGTGCGTCCACGGAAGTGGGAAAATTATCTGCTGAAACGCTTGGCGCGGGGCGGACTTCAGGAGTAAGTTATGATACCGAAATTGCCACTCGCCCTTACCCACCTTCGCCCCGCGTGACTCCGCTCAAGAAATCCAAATTCTGGCTGGCTGCCGTGGCCAGCGGACTGCTCTCCAAGGAGGAGTTGCACGAGGCACTGTCTTCGTTGTGTCTGGACGAGCGCGCGCGGGAAACAACGGCCTTGGAGGTCAAGGAAGACGAGCTCGCCCGCAAGCTCGTGGAAATGGGCCGCATCAACCGCTGGCAGATGACACAACTCATGGCGGGGCGGACCCGCTTCACGCTCAAAGACTATCGCATTGTCGACTCGCTCGGCCGCGGCGGCATGGCGGAAGTCTACAAGGCAGAGCACATGATCATGAGCCGCGTCGTCGCGCTCAAGGTGCTCCCGCGGAGCAAGACCACGCCGGAGGCCATCGCCCGCTTCCGCCGAGAAATTCAGGCCCAGAGCCAGTTGGATCACGAAAACCTGGTGCGGGCCTTCGATGCCGGACATGAGGGCAATGTTCATTTTATGGTGACCGAGTTCGTCCCCGGCGCCGATCTGCGCCGCCACATCCGGACTCATAAGCGGCTCAGCCAGCAGGCCGCGGCCGCCATCATCTGTCAGATTGCCCGCGCGCTGGAGCATGCCCACGGCCGCGGCGTGATTCATCGCGACCTGAAGCCCGGGAACTTGATCATCACGCCCGATGGCCACGCCAAGTTGCTGGACCTGGGCCTGGTCTTCTTCCTGCAGCAAGAGGACGACGAGCTGCGCGACGTGAACAACGGCAAGATCGTGGGCACGGCAGATTACCTGGCGCCCGAGCAGATCATGGCGCCCGACAAGGTCAGTCCCGTCAGCGATATCTACTCGCTCGGCTGCACGCTGTACTACGCGGTGACGGGCAAGGTGCCGTTTCCCGGCGGCAACGTCAAAGACAAGGCGAAAGCACACTGCAAGCTGCAGCCTATCACGCCGCGCCGTTGGAACTCGGAGCTAACGGACGATTTTATCGAAGTGATTCATCGGATGATGGCTAAGGACCCGGCCCAGCGCGTGCAGTCGGCCGGCGAAGTGGTAAGCTTGCTGGCGCCCTTTGCCGGCCCCGATTGGCGCGAAAGCGCCCGCGAGGTGGGTATCGCTGCCACTCCCGGCCGCGTGCGTTCCCGCCGCTTTACCGCCGCGGATTTGGGCGAAACGCAGCCGGCCATGGACGGGCCGGATGTGGAGTTTGTCTCGGACGAGAGCCTGAGTCAGATTTCGCACCCCACGCATCCCATCGCGGCTTCCGATGAAGAAACGGGTTGGATGTCCGAAATCCGCCCCAAGCTGGCCGAGAGCGGCGTCAACTTCTTTGTGCTGGTGATGATTGCCGCCGGTCTGCTGACGGCGGTCGTCGTTCTGGGGGCCGTGCTCGCGAGTTTGCTGTGACCGCGGCTTCGCTGCCAATCGTTGACTAACGATCGCTGCCGGCGTCTACCAACGTCACGCGAAGAACACCATCCTGTTGTTTTTCCGTCGTCACGGTCACCCAATCGCCGCTCACCAAGGCGCTGGATCGCACCGGCAAGCCGTTGCGGTAGATATTCGCGTCGGTGATATCAAAGCGTTGCGCCTCTTGCGGCTTGTCGCCCCTTACAATCAGGTGATTCTCCACTACCATTACAACTTTGCCTGTTTCAATCGCGGCGTCGGCCATCATGGGCGCGATCAGCGCAACGCACAGCGCGAGAATGAGTGAGTAGCCTCGCATTGTTCAACCTCTCAATCTACGGTCGTGTGAAACAACGATCTGGAGAGGGGCATATCACGTGCCAAACTTGCCAAACTAACCCGGTTCACCTCGGTCGGCGCTACGCCGTGCAAGGCGCAACGTCGTGCGGATGATGAACGGCCCTTTCAGGGCCAAACATTTGTTCCGTGACGCCGTCCCAGGCCTTCGGCACCTTCGACCTGGGCTGACAGAACCGGCCTTTCAGGCCGAACTTTGCCTCCCACACGCCTCACGACACGGGGGCTTGCGGCGATTCTTTGCAGAGGGTGATGCTCTGGAAGCCGTCCAGCGGCACGAGGTCCAGGCCGCCGAGCTCCTGGCAGATCAGGCGCGCGCGGCGGCCGGCGGTAAGCACCAGGGGCACGAGCTTGCCTTTGCCGTTGTCTTGAAGAGCGCCCTCGCCTTGCCAGGGCTGTGTGACTTGCTCTTTTCCCAGCGTCGCCAGGTGCAACGCGGCCTGCTGCTTGATGTGATGCTGGTTGCCGTCCAGATACATGCCAATCAGGCTGCGGCCAAACTTCGATACGCCGCTGAGTTGCAACGCTTCCCAATACACCCGATAGCGATGGCTGGCCTCCTGATACGCTTTCTCCCGCCCAGCATCGTCCAGACCCGGGGGCAACAACAAATTGCGCCGCGCGAACGTGGTCATCTGCTCCACCACGGCCTGGTTGGCGGGATCCCGCTCGAACCGCCGCACGCGACGCTCGGCCAGTTGATAGAAGCCAAAATGGAACAGCCAGGCAAACGAAGACTGCCGCATGGTGCCGACAATAAAAGGACTGTACCCCAGCACTTTGATCAGGCGGCCGAGGGACGAGATGTAGTTGTCCATATGCTTGCGATCGGGCCGATTGGCCATGCTGACGGTCGAGTCGTCGAAGATGATCTTGATGCGCAATCCCGGCGGATAAACGGAAGCCACCTTGTTGTGCCACGTGCAGAGGTGCGTGAGGGCGAAGAACTCGGACCAATCGGCCCGGCTGGCGCGCACCGCATTGAGATTCTTCATTGGCGCGTAGCCCAGCGTGACGCGCACCGACTTCCCCTTGCCCACCCAGTGCCGCACTTTGGCCAGCAACTGGGCATACTCCTCGTCCGGCGGCAGCTTGCTGATGCGAAACGGCCGCGTGAGCATGGCGTCCAACACGGCCTTGGCCAGCGCGTCGGCCTCGGCGGGAAACACAACATGACCCCTGGCCGGCGCTTGCGGCGCAATCCACCGATCGCGGATCGTTTGCACGACCTGCTCACGCAGTGCGTCAGTGGCTGGTGGCGGGGAGACCGCGGGAGGCGTCATGTTCTGGTCCCAGCAGGGCGTGAACGTAGGCCGTCATGCCTTCGCGAAACGGCACGCGGGGCTCATAGCCCAACTCCGCGCGGGCACGTTCAATGTTAATGCCGCGCGATGTGCCCAAAAACCGCAAGCCGACGCGATTAATCGGGCCCGGCTTGCTGCGCAGGTGCAATCGCTGCAGCCAATCGAACACAAAGCAAGCGAGCTTGGGGACGGCCAGTGGCAGCACCTTCTCCGGCCGCGGCGCGTGGCTTTGCTCGGCCAGCAGGTCGATCAACTCGCCGATG
>JBGTDH010000049.1:0-2717 GCA_041748435.1 Pirellulales bacterium | reverse complement strand
GCAGGGTCCGTCACCGGGCGAAGCGATTGCACGAAGCCTTTGCCATCGGTGTTGTCGCCGATCAGCCAATCGCCGTCGCGGTTGATGCAGTTGACCGCACCCATCAGGCCGGCGGCCTCGCTCGTGCCGTCCAGATACTGGATCACTTCGCATTTGTGGGGCTTGGTGATATTGCCGCCGCGAAAACCCAAGGCCCGCAAGCCGCGCACCGCATCTCCCAGATGTTCCGGCGGAACTTCCAGGGTAAGATAGCGCCAGTCGATGCCATGATGGGCAAAGGCCCGCTCCATCATGTACTGCGTGGGATTTCCCGCCACGGGCTGACCCAAACAGGCACACAATTGCTGTAATTCGTTGCTCGCCACGCAGCCGCTCCCCCGAGTTCGATAAATTCAATCTTCCCCCTTCCGTCCCGCGATTGCAACGCCTCAACCATGGCCCGGTCGCTGCCGCCAACCGTTTGGAACGACCTCCGCGTGCTGGTGCCGCTGTTAATCTTGAGCCTGATCTCGCTCGACTGCGTGGCAGTGGCCGCGTACCCTCAACTCCAGACACATCGGCAGCGGGAGTTTGTTCTGATGACCGTGACATTCAGTCAAACTTCTCTGCTGGGCGTGTGGCTTGTCTTCGGGCGCGGGACCGACGTGGCGCGCGTCGCGCTGCTCTTGGCGAGCGTCTTTCTGGTTCACGCGGTCCTGGAAGCACTGGGAACCAACGTGGGTCCGATCGTGTATGTCCTTGAAATCCTGGCGGCCCTGAGCGCGATTTGCCTCCTGAGCCTGCGGTTTCGTGGTTTTCGTCTGACGATTCCAGACGTGCTGCAAGACTTGCCCCGTGGGCTCCCACAGTATTCAATGGGGCGGCTCATGGGTTGGATGACCTCGGCCGCATTGATCTGCCTGTTTTTTCGTGTGCTTCCTCTGCAACCCGAGCGAACCCTGTGGTTCTTGACAGTCCTCCTGCCCTTTGCCGTGACAACGGCGCTGGCATGTCGGGCTGCGTTCTCGGCGAAGCCACTCGCGGGGCGGTTGGTCGCGTCGTCTGTAGCAGCATTGGCTTTAGGCGGCATTCCCGGCGCCCTATACGCCGACCATCGGGATTCTGTGTTCGACATTGCCGGCGCCTGTTTCGCGCACGGCGTACTGCTGACAGGCTATCTAATGGTCTTCCGCGTGGCCGGGTATCGCCTCATCCGATCGGAACGCGCACCGCCGGCAGCGGCGAGCGTCGCGGCGTAAGTCCGACGTGCAACGCGTGCGGCCACGAAACCAGACGCAGCGACTCACGGCGGGTCGTACCCGCCCCGATGAAACGGATGGCAGCGGCACAGTCGCAGGAAACCGCGCATCGCGCCGCGCAGCGCCCCGTGCTTCTGTACCGCGCCGATGAAGTAATGACTGCACGTGGGTTGAAATCGGCACTGCACGCCGAACAGGCCCATCAACGGGCTAAGCGTGGATTGATACACGCGCACCAGCAGGATCAAGAGCGCGCTCATCGTTTGTCCCGAGCTAAACGATCGGCAACGCGTTGGGAAAGTTGGCGCAGTGAATTCACCAGAGGCTCTAATGCCGGCAGGGTAGCGGCTCGCGGCACGATCACCAAATCCACGCCCGCGGGCAATCGCGGAATTTGCAAGCGAAACGCTTCGCGCAACAACCGCTTCCAGCGATTGCGGGCCACGGCATTGCCCACTTTGCGAGACACGGAAAGCCCTAGCCGCGGATGCTCCAATCCGTTCTCGCATCCGTAGACTAGCAGCCAGGCGTCTCCGGCGGAGCGGCGGCGTTGGAACACGCGTTGGAACTCGGCCGTGGTGTGCAGTCGATGTGCCGGACGAAAGCGCAGACTCGTGGCGGGGGGCGTACTCACGGTTCGTCGTCCGCCGGGTCGCTGGGCTTCACGAGCGGCTTGCGAAACCATTCGTCTTTGGGCTCCCCCGTGCCGCCGGCGCGATGCCGAGCCAATCGCCGGACGTAACGGCCACCCATCAACACCATCACGATCAGGCAGAGTCCCAACAGCAGCAGGCCGAGCAGCGTCATCAACACCTGGGCGCGCAGCACCGGATCGAGCTTGCGCACGAGCGGCTCTTCGGCGGCCCAGAGCGGTAGTTGCAGCCAAGGGTTCATTACAACTCAGGCGCGCGGCTCCAGAGGATTGAGATCCTCGAACTGCCGAACCAAAGACGCGCTCTCCTCGTCCAACGTGGCGGGAATCATGATCTGCACTTCGGCCAGCAAATCGCCTGGCTCGCCCTTGGCCGATGTCACGCCTTGTCCCTTGATGCGCAGCTTCTTGCCGCTGGAGGTTCCCGCCGGCACGCGCAGCGAAATCTTCTTGCCGCTGGGAAGCGGCACATCGACCTTCGCCCCCAGCGCCGCCTCCGCCAAGGTGACAGGAAGTTTGACCAGCAGGTTCTTTCCCGTGCGTTGATACAACGGGTGCGAGCCAATGTGAATCGTGATCAGCAAATCACCCGCCGGACCATCGTAGGGGGAGGGGCCGCCTTTGCCGCGGAGGCGAATGGTTTGTCCTTCCTCAATGCCGACGGGAATCTTGACGGCCAGATTCTCCGATTCGCCATCCGCGTGGGCCAAGGTGATCTCTACCTGGCCGCCGTTGATGGACGTGAGAAACGGGATCTCCAACTCGTGCCGCACATCGTCACCGCGGGCCTTGGCCGTGCGACTGGCGCGAGCTCGCCCGCCGCCACC
>JBGTDH010000048.1:0-9873 GCA_041748435.1 Pirellulales bacterium | reverse complement strand
AGTGTGTCGACTAAGGCGCTGCGGCGAGCGGCGAATTCCAGCCAGCCCGTCATGCGGATGCGAGCATCGGGAAAACACTGCCGTGCGGCCCACCAATCGCGCACATCGCCGCGGATGCTGAGCACGGTCCGCACCGACGGCGGCCCGCGTCGCAACTCGCCGCCTTGACGCGAACGCGACGTGTAAGGCAGATCGACGCCCAACAAATGCAGCGGACTCACGTCGGCCAGCGCTGCGCGCAGCAACGGATGCCAGCGGGAATGGCATGCCAGTGCGGTCTCGGTGGGCGCCTCGCGCAGCGTGGCGGCTGCTATCAAGGCATCGCCCAGGCCCCAGGGCTCGAACAACACGCGGGTGATGGCAGAGTTTGACATGGCGACGTCCTTGCTGTTTGAGGCGGCCCGATATAACAGAGTCCGTCAATCGCGAAAAGTGAGGCGCGTCCGCATTCTGCATCCGCCTTGCCGGCGCTTCGCGGCCTTGCTATTAAGCTCGTCCCACGGTCGATTCTTGGCGAGGGTTCCCCCATGCGCGTGCTGGTCACCGGCTCCAGTGGATTGATTGGCTCCGAGGCGGTCCGTCATTACGATCGCCTGGGCGCCGAGGTCGTCGGCATCGACAACAACCTGCGGGCAGAGTTCTTCGGTCCGCAGGGAGACACGCGTTGGAATCTGGCGCGGTTGCGTCAGACCACGCGGCATTTCAAGCATCTGGCCATTGATATCCGCCATCGCGAAGCGATCTTCAACACGTTCCGGCAATGCAAGTTCGACCTTGTGATTCACTGCGCGGCGCAGCCTTCGCACGACAAGGCCAAGGAGATTCCGCTGGTCGATTTTGATGTCAATGCCGGCGGCACGCTGAATCTGCTGGAGGCTACGCGGCTGCATTCGCCCGAGGCCGTGTTTCTTCTGATGAGCACCAACAAGGTTTACGGCGATGCCCCCAATGAGATGGCGCTGGAGGAATTGCCCACGCGGTGGGACTTTGCGCGGCCGGAAGATTATCACGGCATCGGCGAGACCTGCCGGATCGATCGCACGCTGCATTCCTTGTTTGGGGCGTCGAAGGCGGCGGCCGATCTGCTGACGCAGGAGTATGGCCGGTACTTCGGCCTGCGAACCGGCGTGTTTCGCGGCGGATGCCTCACCGGCCCCTCGCATGCGGGCGTGGAATTGCACGGCTTTCTTTCGTACCTGGTGCATGTGGCGGTTCACAACAAGCCCTACACGGTTTTTGGCTACCAGGGGAAGCAAGTTCGCGATCAGATTCACAGCAGCGATGTGATTGCCGCCTTCGATGCCTTCGCGCGCGAACCGCGTGCGGGCGAAGTCTACAATCTCGGCGGCGGACGCGAAAACTCCGCCTCGGTCGTGGAGTGCATCGATCTGATCGAGCAACTCTGCGGCCGCCGCGTGCAATGGTCGTATCAGGATGCCAATCGCGTGGGCGATCACATCTGTTACATCTCCGACCTGCGCAAGCTCAGGGCGCATTATCCGGCGTGGGCGCCGCGCCATACGCTGGCCGATATCGTGATGCAAATGATCGAAGCGGAGGAGGGACGGCTCTCGCACGCCGCCTGAACGCATGGCGTTAACACTTGTCACCGGCGCGACGGGCTTCTTGGGGAACGGAGTCGTTTCCCAACTGCTGTCTGCCGGGGCGCGCGTGCGAACGACCGCGCGGCGACTGCGGCCGGACCAATGGCTGCCGGAATTCCGCCCGCTCGATCTGGCGCGCTGCTACACGTTGCGCCCGCTGCTGCGGGACGTGTCGTGCATCGTGCATGTTGCGGAGTTGGCGCATCACTTCGGGCGACATCGCGATGGGGCGCCATTCCATCAAATGAACGCCATGGCCACCGCGCGGCTGGCACACGCCGCCACGGAGGCCGGAGTGCGGCGGTTTGTGTTTGTGAGCTCGGCCGCTGTCTATGGACCGCATTCGGGCGAGATCGAAGAATACGCTTCTTGCCGGCCTTGCGGCGCCTACGGGCAGAGCAAGTTGGATGCGGAGAAAAGCCTGGCCGAGACGGCCGCCGCTTCGCGAATGCAGGTGGTCGTGCTGCGGCCCGTTACCCTGTTTGGCGAGCACGATCCCGGCGACGTGGGACGATTGCTGCGCGCGCTGGATCGCGGCCGCTTTGTGTGGATTGGCGAGGGGAGCAACCGCAAGAGCCTGTTGCATCGGGACGATGTGGCCCGCGCTTGTGTGCTGGCGGCCTTGCGGCCTCCGCGGCAATCCCATGCCTGCTACAACGTGGCGGGACCGGCAACCACGATGCGCGAGATTGTCACGCAACTTTGCGCGGCCCTGGATCGAAACCCGCCGCGGTGGCGCATGCCCGTGGGTCTGATCAAGAATCTGCTTCCCGGCGCCAGCCGCAGGCGGGCGACGCTGGAGAAATGGCTGAGCGACGATCTGTACTGCGGTCGCCGCTTTGCGGACGAGTACAACTTTGAGCCGCACATCGATCTAGCCGAGGGACTGCAGCGGCAAGTGGACGCCTATCGCGGCGGCGGGATCAGGGAAGTTGCGGCCAAGGCCGCTTAAGGATTGGATATGAAACGGTCGTTGGACCTTGTACTCGCTGTGATGCTGTTGACTCTGTGCGCTGTGCCGTTGCTGCTCATCGCCTTAGCCATCAGGCTCACCTCGCGTGGACCGGTGTTGTATTGGTCGCAACGGGTGGGGCGGGGAAATCGGCTATTCTGCATGCCGAAGTTCCGTTCGATGAGGACCGATGCTCCGGAGTTGGCCACGCACTTGCTCGCCGATTCGGATCGCTGGATCACGCCGGTGGGTCGCATGCTGCGCGTGACCAGCTTGGACGAGCTGCCGCAACTCTGGAGCATTCTGCGCGGCGAGATGAGCTTCGTCGGCCCACGTCCGGCGCTATTCAATCAGCACGACTTGATTCAGCTCCGCACCCTGGCCGGTGTGCAGGTGCTACTGCCGGGTCTCACGGGCTGGGCACAGATCAATGGACGCGACGAGTTGCCGCTGGAGGCCAAAGTGCGCTTGGACACGTTTTACCTCGAGCATCGCTCCCTGGGCCGGGATCTGAAGATTCTGGCGCTAACGGCGGTGAAAGTCCTGCGGCGGGAAGGCATCTGCCATGCGGAGCATCCCGCCAGCCCGGCTCGTGCCGCCGTGTCAACGTGGCAAGGTCGGATGGTGACGACGGGGAAAGCCTTGCCGCGAAAAATGAGCGGACCGAAGATTGGGATTCGGGCGCAATAAAAAAGATCATGGCAATCGATCCGTCGATTGCCATGATCTCTATCCTGAAACGGGACGAGCCTTCTCGCCCCGCCCTCCCGACGATTTAGTACTGATAGTATCGGCTCGGCCTGGCCTGCGGCTAAAGCCGTTTTTCCCACGTCTGCCCGGCGTGCGGCTGCGGTGCGGCTACCAAACACCCCGGTGGCATGTTAGAGTGGAATGCTCGTTTTGACTGGCAGGCCTTCACGGCTATTCGCTTCGCCTCACTCCCAAGATCCGATGAGCACCGATCCTTCCGCCGATGCGTCCTCAGCGCCGCCGGCTGATTCTTCCGCCGCTTCCGCCCCCGTGTCCGATTTGGCCAAGGCCAACAGCGCCGCGCCGGGGCACAGTTCACGATCCGCCGAGGGGGACGATCCGTTTCCCGTGCCCAAGATTAAGATCGGCACGCAGCGGGGCTTTGCGCCCAAGGGCAACGCCAGGCCGCAGACTCCGGTCGCTCATCAAGAGGAACAGCGCAAGAAGTTTCCGGCGCCTAACAAGCGGCACGAGCTGCCCCCCGATCTGGAGGCCGAGCTGCTAGCGGCGATGGGAGACACGCCGCTGGAGGAGATGGTGAAGCAAGGCGGCACGGGTGCGTCAGCGACGGAAGTGGAGTTGGAGAGCCGTCATCAGGCCCGCGTGGTCTCCGTGCATCGAGAAGATGTGTTTGTCGATTTCGGCCAGCTCAACCAGGGCGTGGTGCCCTTGAAGCAGTTCGAGACGCCCCCCGAGGCGGGCGCGATGATCGACGTGATCGTCACGTCGTTCGATGCCGACGAGGGGCTGTATCAGCTGAACAAGCCGGGCCAGGCGCAGGCCGTGCAAGACTGGTCTGATCTGCGCGAGGGCGCCATTATCGATGTGACCATTACCGGAGAGAACAAGGGGGGCCTGGAGTGCCAGGTCAATAATATCCGCGGGTTCATCCCGGCCGGGCAAGTGGCGCTGTACCGCGTGGAGAGTTTCACGCAGTTTGTGGGCGAACGCTTGCGGTGCGTGGTAACGGAGGCCAATCCCGATCGGCGCAACCTGATCCTCAGCCGCAAGGCGTTGTTGGAGCGGGAGCAGCAAGAAGCCAAGGAAAAACTGCTGGCGGAGCTGGCCCCCGGGCAGGTGCGGGACGGCGTGGTCCGCAACATTCGAGATTTCGGCGCCTTTGTCGATCTGGGGGGCGTCGATGGTCTGCTGCATGTGAGCCAGTTGAGTTGGGCCCGCGTCAAGCATCCCAGCGAGATGCTGGAAGTTGGCCAGACCGTGAAGGTGAAGATCCAGAAGATCGATCCCGAGACGGGCAAGATCAGCCTGGCAATGAAGGAGCTGACGGAAAGCCCCTGGAAGAACATCGGGTACAAGTATCCGGTGAGGGGTTCGGCCAAAGGCAAGGTATCGAAGATCATGGAGTTTGGCGCGTTTGTGGAACTGGAGCCGGGCGTGGAGGGGCTGGTGCATATCTCGGAGCTGGCCCATCACCGCGTGTGGCGCGTAGCCGATGCCGTGAGCGAAGGCCAGGAAGTGGAAGTGATTGTGCTCTCCGCCGACGAGGAGAAGCAGCGCATGAGCCTGTCGATCAAGGCGGCGCATGCCAAGCCAGTGACGGAGAAGAAGAAAGACGACGAGCCGCCGGAAGAAGAGGTGCCGCCCCCCGTGCTTCCGCAATCGAAGGTGCCGCTCAAGGGTGGCATCGGCCACGGAGGCGGCGGCGAACAGTTTGGTCTGAAATGGTGACTCAAGCCTCAGGAGTTCCAATGCCTTGCAACTGGCTGGCGGTGGCCGTTTCCCCTGTTCTGTTGCTTTTCGCGACAATCGCCCATGCGGCAGACGAGCCCTCGCGGCCCAACGTGCTGTGGATCACCTGCGAAGATATGAGCCCTTTGATGGGCTGTTACGGCGATGCTTACGCGCACACGCCGAACCTGGACCGCCTGGCAGCCGGCGGCGTTCGCTACACGCACGCGTTTTCCACCTCGGGCGTGTGTGCACCCTCCCGCTCCTGTCTGATCACGGGCGTGTATCCCAGCTCGATGGGCACGCACTTCATGCGCTGCCAGGGAAAGCTGCCGGAGTTCATTCGCTGCTATCCCGAATATCTGCGGCAAGCGGGCTACTACTGCACCAACAACAGCAAAACCGATTACAACTTCGCGCACCCGAAGAGCACGTGGGACGAATCGAGCGCGAAGGCCCACTGGCGCAATCGCAAGGCCGGGCAGCCGTTCTTTGCCATCTTCAACAACACCGATACGCACGAGAGCCAGATCCGCAGCCGCGGGACGCAGTTCGCCCGCACGACCGCCAAGCTCACGCCCGAGCAGCGGCACGATCCAACCAAGATCAAACTGCCGCCGTACCATGCCGATACGCCCGAGGCCCGTCGCGATTGGGCCAACGATTACGACCTGATCACGGCGATGGACATTGAGTCGGGCGAACTGCTCAAGCAACTGGAAGCGGACGGCCTGGCGGAAGACACGATCGTGTTCTTCTACTCGGACCACGGCGTTGGCCTGCAGCGCTCCAAGCGTTGGCTGTACGATTCCGGCATGCGCGTCCCGCTGATTGTGCATTTCCCCAAGAAGTACCAGCACCTCGCGCCGCTGCCGCCGGGATCCGTCACCGATCGCCTGGTGAGCTTTGTCGATTTCGCCCCCACGCTGCTGAGCCTGGCCGGCGTGACGATTCCGCAGCACATGCAGGGCGTGGCGTTTCTGGGTCCCAAGGCCGGCCCGCCGCGCGAGTATGTCTACGGCATCCGCGATCGCATGGACGAGCGGCACGACATCATCCGCGCGGTGCGCGATGTGCGCTATCGCTACATCCGCAACTATCGCCCCGACTTGCCCTACGATCAGCACCTCAGCTATGCCGAACAAGGGCCCTTGCTACAAAGCATGCGGGCACTCTTGGCCGCGGGCAAACTCAGCGGGCCTCCGTTGAAATTTTTCCAGCCCACCAAGCCGGCCGAGGAGTTGTACGACACGCAAGCCGATCCGCACGAGATTAACAATCTGGTCGATTCGGCCGAGCATCGCGCGGTTTTAGACCGCTTGCGAGGAGCGCACGTGAAGTGGATGGACGACACGCTCGATCTGGGCCTGGTGCCGGAATCGGAGCTGCGCGAGCGCACGGCGGAGAACACGTGTTACGAGCTCGCTCGCAGTCCGCAGAACCCGTTCCCTCTGGCACGGCTCCGCGATGCGGCCATCACGGCACAAGGGGGCGTGGCCGGCAAGCCGCAGATGCTGCGATTGCTGAAAGACGAAGACCCGGGCGTCCGCTATTGGGGGCTGGTTGGTTTGAGCAAGCTCAAGACGCAAGCAGCGGATGCCGCGCCTGCGATCCAGCAATCGCTGGCAGATTCATCCGGCGCGGTCCGCGTGGCCGCGGCGGCCGCTTTGGGACGACAGAATGCGCACGCCGCCGGCTTGCCCGTGCTCGTGGAGTGCCTGGCTGACAAGAACGCCTGGGTGCGTCACGCGGCGATGCAAGCCTTGGACGACTACGGCCGCCACGCGCAAACCGCGCGGCCCCAAGTGGAGCAAGCCCTCAAGGATTCCAACGAATACGTCGTTCGCATCGCCCAGCACTTCCTGGCTCAAACCAAGGCCGGCGCGGCGGGCGGGTGATACCACCGCGCGGTTCGCGCCACAACAAATGCGCGAATCCGAATTGACACGGGGCAGGGCGGATACTCTGATAACCGTTCCGGGATTACCCGCCCCGCTCTCTTCGTTGTCGCAGGAGTCAGGCATGTCACTGCGGATCTCGCGCGGATACCGCGCCTTTACGTTGGTGGAGTTATTGGTCGTGATCGCCATCATTGGCATCTTGATCGCCCTGTTGCTGCCCGCCGTGCAGGCCGCGCGCGAGGCGGCGCGGCGCTCACAGTGCTCCAACAATCTCAAGCAGATTGGTTTGGGGTTGCACAACTATCACGATAATCGGGGGCGATTCCCCGAAGGGAACATCTCGCCCGCGGCGCGTGCTACGTCCAAATACGTTGTGCCTCCGGCCGCAATGAGCAATGCAGGCTGCTTCTCCGGCACCAACGCCAACACTCCGTTTCCTGGCGCCCCCTGGTCGGCGACGATCCTGCCGTACATTGAAGAAACCGCCTTGGCGGATGCGTTAAACATGGAGAGCACATTTCCCAGCAGCTTTGGCGACACCGGAGCGGTGAACCACCCGGCTGCCAACAGTCCTCTTTATGCCCACGTCGACACCTACAAGTGCCCCTCCACGCCGCCGGGCATGCTGGAGTGGGTTGCTGTGGCGACGGTGGGCCAGCCCCTGCCCGGTGTCGACCGGACGACCATGAATTATTTCGCCTGCATGGGAGGCGGCTTGGAAGAGCCCGCCAACGGCAACCGCCAGCCGTCCCCAGCAGTGGCCGGCACAAACGGCGGTCAGAATTGCACCTGCGGCACCGTCGGCGCTCCCTTCCCCAGCGCGCGATTCTTGATTCACTGGACCAACGGATTCCTGCATGTGGATTCCAAGAAGGAGCTCCGCGACGCGCTGGACGGAACCTCCCATTCAATCCTCGTGGGAGAAACGATCTACCAGAACATGCAGATCAATCGCGGCTGGGGAACCGGCCATCGCACGAAACACGGTTCCAACAATGGTCCGGGCAATCTTACCGGCACTTTCCGCGCGATTAATTCAGGCAAGCAACTTTACAACGCCTTCTCCAACAGATCGACTGATCAGAACATTCACAATCATCTAAGCAATACGTGCTACGGCAGCCTGCACCCAGGTGGTGCGCAGTTCTGCTTCGGCGATGGCTCGGTAAAGTTCCTCAACGAGAACTTGAGCTTGGTTATCTATCGGACGCTCGGCGCGATTAATGATGGACGCCCCGCCGGGGGGCTGCAATGAGCAAGCTCATGACTGCTGCCCGAACGCAAGTTGCCTGCGTGTTGGCAACGACATGTTTCCTTGCCGTGGCCGGCTGCGGAGGCGATGGCCTTGCCCGGATTCCCGTGCATGGCACCGTGACCTATCGAGGTCAACCCGTCGAGTTTGGAGCCATCTTCTTCGAACCCACGGAGTCGGTCGGCAAGATTGCCCCTACTTGCTACTTGCCCGTACGCGGCGGAAAGTTCGATGCCGGTCCGGACGGGCCCATCGCGGGCAAGTACCGTGTTGTGGTGGGAGGCGTCGATCAATCGCAGAAAAAGGTCGATGACGACGGTGTGACGCACACGCAGCAACTTTTCCAAGACTATGTGTTCGAAGTGGAGCTGCCGCCGCCGAACAATACGCTGGACGTGCAAGTGCCCGATTCACCGGCCCGCGAAGCTAAGTGAGGCTGCCGGTGGCGCATGCATTTTCCGCGACGGTCACGATCGTGCTCCTGGTTGTGCATTGCAACGCAAGCGCCGCCGAGCGGCTGCGCGTCATGATCGAGACCGATGCCGGCGGCGATCCGGACGATGAGCAATCGCTCGTCCGCTTCCTGCTCTACGCCAACGAGTGGGATATCGAGGGAGTTCTTCCCAATCGCCCCGAGGCCCGCCGGGGCGAAAACCGCAACGCGCAGCGCACCGGCTTAGGCATCGTGCAGCAAATGCTCACGGCCTATGCCGACGTGTATCCCAAGCTCGTGCAGCACGATGAGCGCTATCCCCCGCCGGACCTTCTGCGTCGCCGCACGGTAGCGGCCTATGCAGATCGCGAGGAGGGGGAGCAGTTGATCCTGGCCGCCGTGGACCGCGACGACCCTCGCCCCGTGTGGTTCATGAACTGGGGCACCGATGCCGGCAGCGGCCCCAGCAACCTGGCACGGGCGCTTGATCGTGTGCGGCGCGAGCGCACCGCAGCAGAGTACGCCCGCTTCAAGCAGAAGCTGCGGCTGAGCTCGGCCGATAAGTTTGTGGAGCACACGACGCAGATCGAACCGCCGTTTCCCCTGTGGATCGACACGTTCCGTCCTGAGGTTGACCGGCGGCGGTGGTATCACCGCTTCTCTGCGCTCACGGCCACGGCTGGCGGCTTCGATCTGAAGCGGGATCTGCTCACCAACCACGGACCGCTGGCGGCGCTCTATCCCACCAACACAACGCATCCGCAGAAAGAGGGCGACAGCGGGACGTTTCTGTATCTCGTCCCCACCGGGATGAACGATCCGCAGGAGCCGACCTGGGGGAGTTGGGCCGGCCGATACGGTTTGCAAGAAGGCGCGGAGGGGCGGCCGTATTATTGGGCCAATCAGCCGGATGCCTGGCAGGGCGCCACGCATCGCGACAACTCGCTGGCTCGATGGGCGGCGCATTTACAGAACGACTTTCGAGCCCGCTTGGATTGGTGCGTCCAGGAGCGGAAGGAGGCCAACCATCCGCCGCAAGTGCGCTTGCATGTGGCGGGCGCTCCGACCCGTGTACCGCCGGCCGGCATTGTTCGAGCCCAGGCCGATGCCGGCAGCCGCCTGACGCTGGATGCCCAAGGCTCTGTTGATCCGGATGGAGACAAGCTCACCTATCAGTGGCTCTATTATCCCGAGCCCGGAAGCTATCGTGGCCCGGCGCCGGAGATCGCGGACGCCGCCGCGCGGCAAACCAGCCTGACTGTGCCGCAGGCGCGTTCGCCCGCCACACTGCA
>JBGTDH010000047.1:0-4380 GCA_041748435.1 Pirellulales bacterium | reverse complement strand
CGCCTGGGACGAGCTCCAGCGCGGCCTGTGGCGGCGGGCCCTCGATCTGGTCCGCGCCGAGTTCGAGCCGCGCACCTGGGACGCCTTCTGGCGGGTGACGGTCGATAACCGCTCGACGGCCGACGTGGCCGAGGAATTGGGCCTGAGCAACCCGGCCGTCCGGCAGGCCAAGTACCGTGTGCTGAGGCGTTTGCGAACGGAATTGGAGGGGCTGATCGACTGAAAAACAACCACCCGCTAAGTCGTATCATTCGCACCCCCACACCCCTTCTGATACGACCCCCCTCCGTACAGGTGGTTTTTGATACGACTGCTTGGCAACTTGGGCGGGTGGTTGACGAAAAACACGTGTTGCGCTCAAACGTTCTAATGATTGGGCAACGATGTCTGGCTCTCATTTTTTTGCCCACGATTTTTTTGCCAAATCTCCTCCGACAAAGAAACTGGCAAAAACATCTAGGGCAAAAAAATAAAGGCGAGCGCTGCCGCTCGTTGGATTTCAACACCTGTCAACGGTCTTCACCATTTCGGATTTATCATGCAACCTGCCACCTGCTATAGCCCAGAAGCGCTTCGTAGCTACGCCTTGGGAACTCTTACTGAAGACTCCGCCCAGGAGCTTCAGCAGCATCTGGTCACCTGCTCCGATTGCGAAGCGACCCTGGTGAGCCTGGAGCAGGTTGCCGATACGGCCATCCATGCTCTGCGCGAAACTCTGCCGGATAACGTCTTCCTGACGGAGCCAGACTGTATGGAAGCTCTGGATCGCGCGGTCGCACTGGCCCATGAGCCCTCTTTCTCCGCTCCCACGCAGCCGCTGCCGGCGCTTGGCCCCTATCGCCTGCTGGAAAAGCTGGGCGAAGGAGGCATGGGCGCCGTCTACAAGGCGTTGCACACGCGGCTGGACAAGCTGGTGGCCATCAAGGTGCTGCCGGCCGATCGGATGTCCAACCACGCCGCCGTGGCCCGCTTCGAGCGCGAGATGAAAGCGGTCGGCAAGCTCGATCATCCGCACATCGTCCGGGCCACCGACGCCGACGAGCAGGACGGCACGCACTACCTGGTAATGGAATACGTCCCCGGCTGCGACCTCTCGCAGCTCGTGCGTCAGCTCGGCCCGCTCCCGATCCCCGAAGCCTGCGAGCTCGTGCGTCAGGCCGCGCTCGGCCTGCAGCACGCCCACGAGCACGGCCTGGTACACCGCGACATCAAGCCCAGCAATCTGATGCTGTGTACAGGAGAGAGAGGACAGGGAACAGGGGACAGCCGGATCCAACGCGCAGCGTTGGGTTCTTCCCTATCCCCTGTACCCCATCCCCTGTCCCCTACTGTAAAGATTCTCGACCTCGGCCTGGCTCTGCTCGACACCTCGGCCGACGCCGGCCGCGAGCTCACCGCCAGCGGCCAGATGATGGGCACGCTCGATTACATGGCGCCGGAGCAAGGGGGCGACAGCCACCTGGTCGACATCCGGGCCGACATCTACAGTCTCGGCGCCACGCTCTACAAACTCCTTTGCGGCGAAGCCCCGTTCGGCGGCGGCAACCGTACGCAGATCCAGAAACTGATCGCTCTGGGGACCGAGCGTCCCCAGCCCCTTATCGACCGCCGCAGTGATATCCCCGCCGAGCTCTCCGCGCTGATCGACCGCACGCTCGCCAAGCACGCCTCCGAGCGTCCCTCGACGCCGGCCGAAGTCGCCGCCGCGCTCGCCCCCTTCGCCACCGGCAGCGACCTTTCGCTATTGCTCATCCCCACGACGACAGCCCCACGCAACGAATCGACGATCGCGCTAGGCACCCACCCCGGCGTCAGTTCCGCCAGCGTGGCGACGGCGCCGCTCCTTCCCCCTCTCCCCTTGGGAGAGGACCGGGGTGAGGGCCGCCCGAATACAAATTATGGTATGCAGATTACGGAATCGCGGAGTAAACGGAAGCAGGCCAATTGGCGCATCCTCGCCATCGGCCTCACCGCCGCCGCCATCGTCGCCGGCATCATCATCGTCATCCGCAATAAGGACGGGAAAGAAGTCGCCCGCATCCCCGTCCCCGACGGCGGCAGCGCCACGATCGAGCAGAGCGAGAAGCCTGCCGATGTGCCCCCTTCCGCTGCTAGCCTTCCCACCGCTCCCCCTGCAATGCCAACGGCCGATGTGCCTTTCCTAAACAAGACCATCGTTGTCGGTGAGCCCGTGTCACTTCCGGCTCCCGTCGTGTTGAGCATTACGCCGGATCCCGTTCCATCATACAAACCGCGCCAGCCGATCAACGCCGGGGCGCTGGTGGCCCGCCCCATGCCGATCGAGGGTGTGCTCTCCTGGACGATCGAGTTCCCACAGCCTCGCGCCACTATCACGACACTTGAGTATTCGCCGGATGGTAAGTATTTCGCGAGCGGTGGGCACGATCGTGTCGTTCGAATTTGGAATGCGGAATCCAATCGTATGGAAGCGTGCCTACTGGCAGAGTCGTTCAAGGCGGATTCGAGCGTTCAATTGATTTCATGGTCGCGCGATGGGCAGTATCTGGCCGCTGCATACGGGCCAGAATGCGTAGTCCGCGTCATTCATGTTGGGTCCGGAAGGGTGGCCTGCAAATTGCCTACAAAGGACAATGCCTACTCCTGCGCGTGGTCACCTGACGGTCGATACCTCGCGTTCAACGACAAACAGGCTGATGCATTCTGTGTGTCGATTTGGGACGGTAAAGAACAAAAAGTCACTCGACGCGTGTTTGGCCATAGTCAGAGTATCTTCTCAGTTGCCTGGCACCCAGACGGTACTTTGATCGCGTCCGGTGGATTCGATAAGTCAGTGCGTATATCAAATGCTTTAACGGGCGAGACGCTCCACGACCTGCGTGCCGCTGAACGCCAAATTTCCTGCGTTGCCTGGTCGCCGGACGGCCGGACGGTGGCCAGTCAAGAAAAGAGTGGCGAGACTCACTTGTGGGCGGCCGAGACGGGTCAACTCTTGGCTCGCGTGCCGGCGGCTAGGTATTCGTCGGCTGTTGTTTGGTCGCCAGACGGCCAAAAGGTCCTGGTCCCTGGGGCTGCGATGCTGAACGTAAGCAGGATCGGAGACGTAACCACAAAGCGTTGGCAGGAAGAGATAGCCGCTGCCTGGAAGCCTCACAGTAGCGAATACGTGGTGGGTACAAACTGGGGCATGATCTCCGCGACGAATGGCGATCACTTAGCCAAGGTAACTGGCGAGTACCGTTGGATTAATGATCTTACCTGGTCCCCGCGCGGCGACGCACTGGCCGCGACATACCGCCGCGACGTCGTCTTGTGGAACTGCCGGGACAATGCGCAATTAGTACGAACGCGACTTCCAGCCGGAAGGCTCGCGTGGCATCCTGACGGAATCACGCTAGCGATATCGAAAGGCGGCGTACACTTCTGGGACATCGACTCCGGCAAAGAGTTGCATGAGTTCGGCGACCCGCCGGCGGAGTCGATCTGCGCTGCTGTTTCGCCTAACGGAGAATGGCTCGCTTCTCTCGATCGAGATAAGCGCCTCCGCGTTTGGAATCTTCCGTCGCGCTCAAAGGAGGTGACTCTTGAGTGCGATGTCCCGGAGGATGTAACCGTCTCGGTTCGCTCGGTTCGCTGGTCGGTTGATGGCGCGACACTCGCTGTTGTCGGAGGCTATCCATACGACATGTGGACATGGCAGGCACAGACATGGTCACCGCTCGCCACTGCGCGAAGATTCAACAGAGGCAAAGGCTTTTGGTGCCCAATAAAGGGCGAGTTCGGCTTGCCCGCGACTCCAACCGCGCTCATAACCGCAATACTCCATCCACGCTATGTCGTGGCAGGTGATGGAACGCTCTTTCACGACTCTGGGTTGATGGTGCCGCCCAACGGCTTTGATTACCAGAAGATGGGACATTTTTCAGACGGCCGCGGCAAATACGCCACGTTCTCGCCCGATTCACGAAGGTTAGCTAGTGATAGTGGGGACGGGCTAATCTGGATCTGGGACGTTGCTAGTCGCGAGCCCGTTGCGGTGCTGACGGTACTGACCGACGGCCAGCCACTGGCGATTTCCGCCAGTGGCCACTACCGCGCTGACGGCGATGTCGCCGAACACCTGCGGTACGTCGCGCAAACGACGGAAGGCCAAGAAACCCTCACTCCCGCGGAGTTCAGCGCGAAGTACGGCTGGAAGAACGATCCGAGCCAGGTGAAGCTGATGGCCGAGTGAGCGCGCCGGAAGAGAAGGAACACTAATCCTTAAACAAGCGAAGGTCGGTGTGTGATTTTGCATGGGCTCGTGCGCCGTCCTCCGTGCGTGGGATGGGCGGGCCGGCATGTGTGCCGTTGGCCAGAGTCGCAGATCATTTGTTTCATGCTCGATTTCTTTCCAGGGTA
>JBGTDH010000046.1:0-13045 GCA_041748435.1 Pirellulales bacterium | reverse complement strand
CGTCGGCGGTGGCGCGGTGGGTATCACGTTAGCAGTAGAACTCGGCCGCCGAAACGTTTCCACACTGTGTGTTTCCACATTGTCCGCCGAAAACTGGCCCCGCTTCCGCGGACCCAATGGCCAGGGGCATTCCAGCGAGAGCAATCCGCCGCGTACGTGGGGCGCCGACGAGAACATCGCCTGGCGGGTAGAGATTCCCGGTGAGGGCTGGTCGTCGCCCATCGTGTGGGGCGATCAGGTCTTCGTCACCAGCGCCACCGACAACGACACCAAGGCGCACGTCGTCTGCATCGACCGCCAGACGGGCGCGGTGCGTTGGAACACGGAGGTCTTCGATCTGACGCCGGGCCGCAAGCAGCCCAAGAACTCGCACGCCACACCCACGCCTTGCACGGATGGCCGGGCGGTCTATGCGTTCTTCGGCGATGGCGGCGCGGCGGCAGTGGATTTCACCGGCCGACTGCTGTGGACGAACCGCGAGGTGCCGTTCTACAGCCGGCACGGGCTGGGCGCTTCGCCGATGCTGCACGAGAACTTGCTGGTCATGCCGCACGACGGCAGCAACCGCGACTTCAAGGCCACGCAGGGCGGCAAGGCCGGCGACGACGAGCGCCTGGGCTGGCAGATTCCCTGGGACAAGTCCTTCCTCGCCGCGCTGGACACCAAGACCGGCAAGCGCGTCTGGACCGGCAAACGCGGCTTGTCGCGCATCGCGCATGTCACGCCCATTGTGGCGCAGGTGGGCGAACAAGCGCAGATCATCAGTCCGGCCGGCGACCGCGTGCAGGGCTTCCATCCGACGTCCGGCGAATTGATCTGGTCGGCCTACAGTCAGGGCGAAGGCGTCACGCCCAGTCCGGTGCTGGGCGAGGGATTGGTGTTCACGTCGTCGGGCTTTGAGAGCACCACCATTCGTGCGTTGCGGCTGGACGGCAGGGGCGACGTGACTCAGACGCACATTGCCTGGGAGCAAAAGAAGGGCGCGCCCACCCAGCCGTCGCTGCTCTACGTGCAGCCGCATCTCTACGCGCTGACGGACGGCGGCATCCTCACCTGCTACGAAGGCCAAAGCGGCGAGATCGTTTATCAGGAGCGCGTGGGCGGCAATCACAGCGCCTCGCCGCTGTATGCCGATGGCCACATTTACTGCCTCTCCGAGCAAGGCGAAGGAATCGTCGTCAAAGTGGGAACGACGTTCGAAATCGTGGCGCGCAACCAACTCAACGAACGCTGCCAGGCCTCCCTGGCCCTCTCGCAAGGCAGCCTGTTCATCCGCTCGGACAAGGCGCTGTATCGCGTGGGAGGAAAGATGCGATAATACCGTCATGAAGCTGCCCAATTCCTTCCTCGTGTTGTTTCTGATGTCGCCCGGGTTGCCGCTGATCGCGGCGGACCCGCAACCGGTACGCATCGATTTCGCCCGCGATGTGCAGCCGATTCTGGAACGCTCTTGCGGAAAGTGCCACGGTCCGGAGAAGCAGAAAGGCGGGCTGCGGTTCGATCTCCGTGAAGGGTCGCTGCGCGCCGGAGATTCGGGAAGCCAGGGGATCACGCCGGGCAAAAGTGACGAAAGCGAATTGATCCGCCGCGTCGAGGCGACCGACGCCGACGAGCGGATGCCGCCCAATGCCGATCCCCTCAGCCGCGAGCAGATCAGATTCCTGCGGGTTTGGATCGACCACGGGGCGAGCTGGCCGGAAACGAAAGGAGATTCGGCGGGTGGCCGCAGCGAATTGGTCATCACTGCCGACGATCGCCAGCATTGGTCGTATCGGCCGCTGAAGCCGGTGGATCTGCCCGCGGTAAGGAATGAGAAACAGGTCCGAACGCCGATCGACCGTTTCGTTCAGGCGGCGCTGGAGGCCAAGGACCTTCGTTCCAACGCGCCGGCCGACCGTCGCACGCTCATCCGTCGGGTCTATTTCGATCTGATCGGTCTGCCCCCGTCGCCCGCCGAAGTGGACGAGTTCGTCTCCGACTCACGGCCGACGGCATATGAGGATCTGGTCGAACGACTGCTTGCCAGTTCGCATTACGGCGAGCGCTGGGGACGGCACTGGCTCGACCTGACCCGTTATGCAGACAGCGACGGCTTGGAAACCGACGCGGACCGGCCGAACGCTTATCACTACCGCGATTTTGTGATTCGCTCGCTGAACGACGATCTCTCCTATCAGACGTTTGTCCGCTGGCAGTTGGCGGGCGACGAATACGAGCCGGACAATCCGCGGGCGATTGCCGCCACGGGCTTTCTGACCACCGCGCCCAACGAGGTGCTGATGGTCCCGATGGAAGAGGAAAAGCTACGGCTCCGCTACAACGAACTGGACGACATGGCCGTCACCACCACGGCGGCCTTTTTGGGCTTGACGCTCGGCTGTGCGCGCTGCCACGACCATAAGTTCGACGCGTTTCCCACGCGCGACTACTATCGGTTGCAAGCTGCTTTCACCACCACCGCTCGCGGCAACGTGTTTCTGGCCACACGAGCCGAAGTGGCCCAGTATCGCGAACAGGAGTCGCGCTGGAATGAGCAGGTGCAGCCTGTCCAAGGGCGACTCAACGACTGGCTGGCGGAACAGCAGAAACCGCACACGACCACTCTGCGCCACGCCAAGATCGACGCGCTGTCGATCGACAATCCAGACAAGAAGCTGCTGAAGGAGCAACCCGAATCCGCTGCCGCGAAACGGCTCGCCAGACAGTTCGAGAGGGCGTTGAAACTCTCCGACGACGACTTTCGCCGGGTGTTTACCGACGCACAGCGACGCCAATGGGATGCGCTGAAGAACGATCTTGATGTTGCACAGAGCTCCCGTCCACGGCCTCCGCCCACGGCGCTGGCGATCACGGAATCGAAGACCGAGCCGGAACCGACCTGGCTGTTGGACCGCGGCGACTTCTACTCGAAGAAGGAGCGCGTTGGGCTGGGCTTTCTCTCGGTGCTGACCGGCGCTCGCACGCCCGAAGATTACTGGACCGCCGCCCGCCGCGAAGGCTCGTCGAGCCATAGCACCCTGCAGCGCCGGGCTCTGGCCGATTGGATCACCAACGCCGATCAGGGCGCCGGGGCGCTTCTGGCGCGGGTAATGGTCAACCGGGTCTGGCAACACCATTTCGGTGAAGGCCTATCGCGAACAGTCAACGACTTTGGCGTGCGTGGCGAACGCCCAACGCACCCGGAATTGCTGGATTGGCTAGCGCACGAATTCGTCGCGGGCGGCTGGCGGCTCAAACCGCTGCACCGGCTGATTCTGACCAGCTCGGTCTACATGCAGGACACAAAGTTTGACGACGCCCGGTCGCAACTCGATCCCGACAACCGGCTGCTCTGGCGCAAGCGACCCCGGCGATTGGAAGCCGAAATACTTCGCGATACCGTGCTGGCCGTCAGCGGCACGTTGAACGCCCAGCAATACGGTCCTGCCTTCAAGCCGCCGATTCCGCCCGAGGTGATGATCGCGCGCAACACCAAAAGCCCCTATCCGCTGGACGCCCGCGACACTCCCGCCACTCGCCGGCGCACGGTGTACATGTTTCACAAGCGGGTGGTGCAGCATCCCTTTATGCAGGTGTTCGACGGTCCCGACGCGTCGGTCAGTTGCGGCCGCCGCAACAACAGCACTGTTGCGCCGCAAGCGCTGGTGTTGTTGAACGATCCTTTCCTCCGCGACCGCGCGGCCGACTTCGCCGCGCGGCTCTTGTCCGACGAGGGAAGGAAACCGGAAGATTGGGTGGAGCAGGGTTTTCGCCTGGCCCTCTCGCGCCCGCCCAGCGATGCCGAGCGGAGGGCAGCGGTGCAGTTTTTGGAGCATCAGCTCCAGCGCCGTGCGGCGCGAGAGAAGTCTTTATCCCCCGACGAGGTCCGGCAGCAGGCGCTGGCCGATTTCTGTCAGGCCTTGTTCGGTCTGAACGAGTTCATCTATGTGGATTAGTTAGAGAACACCGCTGAACCACTAACGTCGTGCGAAGTTCCATAAAGAACGGAACACTGATTCACGCTGATCGACACTAATCGGATTCTTATTATTAGCGTCGATTTGCGGAGATTAGTCTTCAAAGAGTTCTTGGTGGGAAGTTCCATCGGAGTAACCATGTCCGGATTGAAACATCAACACTGCGGTCGTTATCAGCGGCCAACGAGCCGTCGGGATTTTTTGGCGCGCTCCGGCGCTGGGATCGGCATGCTGGCTCTGGCCGACCTGCTACAAGCTTCGGCAGGGGCGGCGGAGGACGAACCGCGTGCGGGCGACCCGCTGACGCCGCGGCCGCCGCATTTTGCTCCCAAAGCCAAGTCCGTGATCTGGCTCTTCATGGAAGGCGGCCCCAGCGGGGTCGACCTGTTCGATCGCAAGCCCGAGTTGGAAGAAAACCACGGCAAGCAGATCGAGATCGACGTCTTCAATGGCGATCCCGGTCCGTTGATGAAGTCCCCCTTCAAGTTCCAACAGCACGGGCAGTGCGGAGCGTGGGTCTGCGACAAGTACAGGAACATCGCGCGGCACGTGGATGAGATCGCGTTCGTCAAGTCGTGCTTCACCGAGTCCAACGACCACGTTCCCGCCTTGTACCAGATGAACACCGGCATCGCCCGCGTGGGACTGCCGACCGCCGGTGCGTGGATCACCTACGGCCTGGGCAGCGAGAACCACAACCTGCCGGGCTTTGTCGTGCTGGGCGGAGACAAGGGGATCAAAGGCGGTCCGTTGCACTGGAGCGCCGGGTTCCTTCCTGCCGCCTACCAGGGCACGCTGTTCCGCGCTCAAGGCAGCCCGATTCTCAATCTCCAGCGGCCCAAACAGGTGGCGGACGAAGACCAGCGCGCGCTGTTGGATCTTCTGGCAAAGCTGAACGGAGAGCACCTGAGCCGGCATGCGGGGGAGCCCGACTTGACGGCGCGCATCGAGAGCTTCGAACTCGCCTACCGGATGCAGATAGAAGCCGCCGGCCTGGCCGATTTCTCGCAGGAGACAGCCGACACGCAGAACTTGTACGGTCTGGGCGACGATACCACGCGCACGTTCGGCGGCAAGTGCCTGATGGCCCGGCGGCTGGTCGAGCGGGGCGTACGGTTCGTGCAGGTCTACAGCGACGGCAACTCCTGGGACGCCCACGACAACCTGGTCGCCAACCACGCGGGCCACTGTGCCGCGACCGACGTGCCGATTCACGCCCTGCTGACCGATCTGAAGCGCCGCGGTTTGCTGGACTCCACGCTCGTGATCTGGGGAGGCGAATTCGGGCGGATGCCGGTTTCGCAGAAGGGCAACGGTCGCGACCACAACCCCAAGGGCTTTCTCGTCTGGATGGCCGGCGCCGGAATCAAAGGCGGCACGAGTCACGGCGAAACCGACGAGATTGGCTACCGCGCCGCCGTCGACCCGGTCACCGTCCACGATCTGCACGCCACGATGCTGCACCTGTTGGGCATCGACCACAAGCGGCTGACTTATCTGCACAACGGCCGCCGCTATCGACTCACTGACGTGGCGGGGAATCTGTTGACGAGAATCCTGGCGTAACGTCGCGTTTCGGCCTTTCCACAGGCTGCGCACCTATGATCTGAACGTGCCCCCGCCCAAGTGATCGTGCGCGGAGAGTTGCTGTCTGGCGCAGTCGGCCCGAAATGGCTATACTCGGGGCCATCTTGCCATTCGATGTTCACGAAAGGTCACGACCATGCCGGTGGTTCGCACGACGGATCCGTTTCACGCTCGCGATACCTTTGACACCGGCGCCGGCCGGGTGGGCATCTATCGGCTGCGAAAGCTGCAAGAGCTTGGTCTGTGCAAGCTGGACCGGCTGCCGTATTCCCTACGCGTGATGTTGGAGGCGGCCTTGCGCACCTGCGATGGTTACGAAGTTACCGAGGAAGATGTCCGCAGCCTGGCCGGCTGGAACGCCGCCAGTCCGGCCGTGGTGGAGATTCCCTTCAAGCCCGCGCGGGTAGTGCTGCAAGACTTTACCGGTGTGCCCTGCGTGGTCGACCTGGCAGCCATGCGTTCGGCCATGCGTCGCCTAGGGGGCGATCCCAAGAAGATCAACCCGCTCATCCCGGTCGACCTGGTCATCGACCATAGCGTGCAGGTCGATTTCTTCGGCACGTCGCAATCGTTCGAGCAAAACGTGGAGCTGGAGTTCGAGCGCAATCGCGAGCGTTACGAGTTTCTACGCTGGGGGCAGAAGGCATTCGACAATTTTCAAGTCGTGCCGCCAGCGGTGGGCATCGTGCATCAGGTGAATCTGGAGTTCCTGGCCAAGTGCGTTTTCCTGCGGCAGGATCATGCCGGACCCGTGGCCGTGCCCGATACGCTGGTGGGCACCGATAGCCACACCACGATGATCAACGGCTTGGGCGTCGTGGGCTGGGGCGTGGGCGGGATCGAGGCGGAGGCCGTAATGCTCGGCCAGCCGCTCTACATGCTGCTGCCGGAGGTGGTCGGCTTCGAGCTCCGCGGAAAGCTGCCCGCCGGCGCGACGGCGACCGATCTGGTGCTGGTGGTGACACAGATACTGCGCAAGGAAGGCGTGGTCAACAAGTTCGTGGAGTTCTTTGGTCCCGGCGTCTCCAACATGCGACTGGCCGATCGGGCCACGATCGCCAACATGGCCCCCGAGTACGGCGCCACCATGGGCTTCTTTCCCATCGATGACGAGACCATTCGCTACCTACGCCGCACGGGCCGCAGCGATCAGGAAGTGCAACTCGTGGAGCGTTATGCCAAGGAACAAGGACTATTCCGCACCGACGACGGCGCGACGCCCGTGTTCACCAAGACGCTGTCGCTCGACCTGGGGACGGTGGAGCCGAGTTTGGCCGGTCCGAAGCGTCCACAAGACCGCGTGCCGCTCGCGGCGATGAAGCAGACGTTTCAGAGCGCGCTGGCGGCCCCGTTGACCGAGCGGGGGTTTGCCCTGGATGCCGTCGCTCAGAAGCGATCGGCCGCGGTTACAGAGAACGGCAGCGCCAGCCGCATCACGCATGGCGCGGTAGTGATTGCGGCAATCACCAGTTGCACGAACACCAGCAATCCCTCCGTCATGCTGGGCGCCGGACTGCTGGCCAAGAAGGCCGTCGATCGGGGTTTGACTGTGAAGCCCTACGTGTAGACCAGTCTCGCACCGGGTTCGCGCGTGGTGACCGATTACTTCCAAAAGGCCGGACTTGCCGAGCCGCTGGGAAAGCTGGGTTTCAACCTCGTGGGCTATGGCTGCACCACGTGCATTGGCAATAGCGGACCGTTGCCCGATTCCGTCGCCGCGGCCGTAACGACCGGCGATCTCGTGGCGGCGGCCGTGCTTAGCGGCAATCGCAACTTCGAGGGACGTATCAACCCGCACGTGAAGGCCAACTTCCTGGCCAGTCCGCCGCTGGTGGTGGCCTACGCGCTGGCAGGCACGGTCGATATCGATCTGAACACCGAGCCGCTAGGAACGGGCACGAACGGCCAGCCGGTGTATCTCAGGGACATCTGGCCCAGCGATGCCGAAGTGGCCCGCGTGGTGGAGGAGATGGTGCGTCCCGAGATGTTCCGCACGCGGTACGACAACGTGTTCCAATCCAACGAGATGTGGAACCGCATCCCTACGAGCGAAGGCGATTTGTACGAGTGGGACATCGAGAGCACGTACATTCAGGAGCCGCCGTTCCTGGTGAACCTGATGCCCGAGCCGAGTCCGATCAAGCCCATTCGCAATGCCCGCGTGCTGGTTGCGGTGGGAGACTCGGTCACGACGGATCATATCTCGCCGGCGGGAAGCATTGCCGCGACGAGTCCCGCGGGCAAGTTCCTGCTGGAGCGCGGCGTGAACAAGCAAGACTTCAACAGCTACGGCGCCCGCCGCGGCAACGATCGCGTGATGACGCGCGGCACGTTTGCCAACATCCGTCTGCGAAACCTGCTGGCCCCCGGCACGGAAGGAGGCGTAACGCGGCACCTGCCGGATGGCGAGTTGATGAGCATCTACGATGCATCCCTCAAGTATATCGCCGCCGATGTGCCGCTGATTGTGCTGGCCGGCGCCGAGTATGGCACCGGCTCCAGCCGCGATTGGGCCGCCAAGGGAACGTACCTCCTGGGCGTGCGGGCCGTAATTGCCACAACCTACGAACGCATCCATCGCAGCAATCTGGTAGGCATGGGCGTACTTCCGCTGCAACTTCCCGACGGCCAGACCTGGCAAACGCTGGGCCTCACCGGCGAGGAGATCTTCGACTTTCCCGAACTCTCCGACGACCTCCAGCCGCAAAGCACGCTCACCGTCCGGGCCACCTGCCCCACCGGCCAGTTGAAGGAATTCACCGTCAAAGTGCGAATCGACACGCCCGTCGAGCTCGACTACTACCGCAACGGCGGCATCCTGCAAACGGTGCTGCGGAAGCTATTGAAGGGGTAACGCTGGCCGCACGGACGATCGCAACCGTAGGCCATACTGGATCAACGCAATTGCGCCGTGAATAATGGGAGTGCCGGGTGCCTGAGTCGCGAATGGTCGTCACTCCCGTTGATCTCTACGCCTTTGGAAACCGGCGTGCGCTCGACCGCCGAGACTGGACATCGACATCATGCAAGACCTCCAGGGCCTGCTGCCCGTCGACGATTCTGCCCTGCCGCAAGGCGCTTCGATGATCGCAGACCCGAAGCAGAGCCGTCTAACAGGACACTATCACCGCCTACCAGCGGGCATGATCTTGCCTCGCGGGTTGGCGGTCATAGCGGACGGTTGTGATGTCGTTGCGGACAGCCTTTTGCCGCCCGGTCATTACACGCTTCACATCACAGAACCGATGACTGCCCTGGAATTCATCGAGAAGTTCGCTGGTTTGCCCTGGGCGTATGGAGGACGACAATGACCCCCGCGATCCATTCAGAAGATCCTGCTCATCTCTTGTGGCGAGGCGTGATCGAGGCGGAGGGCGCGATGCGAACATCGCTACAGGCGTTTCTATCGGCACCGGCGGGAGAACGAGTCGAACTGGTCCGTACTGCACTTCGTGCTCCGCGCAGTGACCGGGCTGTGGCCATCCGCGTGCTGCCCTATTTGAGCAGGGCCGATCGCCAAGCATTGTTCCCCGACCTTGTATGGCTGGCCAGCTCGAGCCACGGATTGGTTCAGCACGCTCGGGACGCCGTGCTTTCTTTGCCGCGAGCCTGGGTGGTTGCAAATGTCGCGACCGCAACGGAACCGTTGTTGGCCCAAAGTAACGAAGCCGGACAATACGAGGAGTATCGCAGGCTACTCGAACTGTATCATCAATTGGGCGATCTCGCTCTACTGCAAGAGCTCGCAGAGCGAGCCTTACGTCACTCCGATGCCGATGTTCAAGAAGCCGGCCAGGATTTTCTCGCGAAGGTCTCGCCGAACATTGTTTGAAAGCAGATCAGCTCGGGACAACGCGCCCCATTCACGGCTCATTTCGCCAAGGCGTGGCGGAGAGAGTTGATGCGGCCAAAGCGGTCGATGTGCAGTTCCATCAGGCCGGAGACGGCGGTGGTGTGGGACGCCGTGGGGAGCAGCTTGGGGTGCGATTGGCCGCGGCCAGTGAAGTAGAACTGCCACACGCCTTCGCGTTGCTCGACGAACGTGAGCTGATCGACTTTGGCGTTGGCGACTTCCGAGAGCCGATGGCGCGCGGCCGTTTGCTGTTCGATGATCCCGAACGCGCACAGGGAGGCTTGCAGCTCGATCCAGCGGCTGCGGTGCGGCTCGGCCAGCGGGGTCCACGGCTTGCGGCCGCGGTCCAACAGCATCTGCGTCCACAAGCAGGTCCAGGAGTTGCTCGTCGCGGCATCATGAACGCTCCGCTCGGAGAGCGAACGGTCGCCCGGTGTGGGATCGGCCACGCGCGACAATAAATACAGTACGGGCAGCCCCGTGGATGCTTCGTAGCGGCTGGCGGTGCGGGCCAGTCGCAGATTCTGGCTCCGCACGTCGACCACCTGATCGCCGCCGCGGCGGAAGTCAATCGGCAGGGCGGCCAGAAACTCGCGATCGAGATGGGCCTCGTAGGCGTCGCTGGAGAAATCCAAGGCGGCAATGCCCGTGCCGACTCCACGGGCCACGATCGAAGCCAGCAGCACGTCGGCCGGCAGATCGAGCTCGTCGTTCAGGCGGCGAATCAACTCGCCGCCCGGTTGCAAGGCGGTGGCGCGGGTGCCGAGAAAATCGCCCAGATGCTCGGCCAGCACGCTTCCCAGATGCGGCGTGGAGATCGTGATCAGCCGATCGACATCGCCGGCGTAGGCCACGCCTGGGAGCGCACTTTGGAGGTAGGCCCGCGCCACGAGGCCGCCGGCGCTATGGGCCACCAGATTGATCTTGCGGCAGCCCGTGTAACGTCGCAACTCTGCCAGACATGTGGCCAGCTCTAGGGTCTTGTAGGCCAGGCCATCGACGTTCGCTCCGTCCGAGAATTCGAGCGCGAACAGACTGGCCTGTCGCGGATCGTAGCCGACATGCGTCTGATCCAGGCTCTCCGGAAGTGTCAGCTTCGCGCCGCGGGCACGAATCACCCCGCCGAAGCGATGCCCCGCGTGCTCCAGATGGCCGATCATTCCGGTCCAGGAGGGCGAAGCGTTGTCGCTGTTGATCGGCTGACCCCAGACTTCGACGGGCGCTTTGAGGTTGACCTTGATGCCATGCACCAGGAGCGTGACCGAGGCGGACTCCGCGGCCGAGGCGCCCGGAACCATTGCGACGATCAGCAGGATCGTGGCGGCGGCCAGCCCACGGGGAAGATGCATTCGTGAGCCAGTCATGATGTCCTTCACGGGCGAGCGGGGCGCGACTTAAACGGAGGGGCGTTTAATGGCACGTAGCGCCCCGCTCGCCAGGACAGAGAGACTTCAGAACTGTGAGAGACGTTAGCGAGCGGCCACGGCTTGGCCCACTTGCGATCCGGGGAGATTGAAGTACTCGGCCACTTTGTCTTCGATGTTCTGGCTCTTGGGATCGTCCAGTTGAATCTCCGAGCGAACATCGGTGCTTGCGGCCAGCCGCTTGGAAGCCACATCCAACCGGGTCTGCACATCGCTGATGAGGCTCTTGGCGCGGCTCAGGCGGCTATCGTCCAGCGTCACGGCGCTGGTGGTCTGCGCGGCTTGCAGCATCGCCAGGCGGGCCTGGCAGTTCTGAATATCGACTTCCGCCTGCCGGCGAGCCGCCAGCATGCCCTTGAGCTTTTCCTGGGCTGCGGTCAGACCCTTCTCGCGGGCTTGCCGCATGTCGGTCAGGCTGGTGAGCGTGGCTTCGTTGGTCTTGAAGCGCTCGAAGCGGTTGGCCAAGTCGGTCTTCACCTGTTCCTTGGTGAACGTCTTGCCGGCGAACTCGAAGTGATCTTTCTCGGTCGACAATTCGGTTTGTAGCCGCAGAATGCCGACGCGCTCTGTGGAGAGCGTTTCCTGCAACTGTTGAATCTGCTTCTTGACCTTCTCCACCTGCACTTCTTCGGTGGCAATGGTGCCCATGTTCTTCTCGACGTCGGTGGAGAGATCCTTCACCAGGGTGCGAGCCCGCTCGATCTCGAACTCCAGGGGGACACTGTCCTTCACGGAATCGCGAACCCAACCGGCGGACGTGGTGAAGTAGCTTACCGTGTCGGTTCCGAACACAAATCCGGCCAAAAGCATGGCCCCGGCGCTGGAGAGGAGGGTCTTCTTGAGCATGATCGCAGTCCTGTGGTCTGGAGTGTGTGCGTGGAGCGGGGCGTGTTCTGAGGCGGATGCCTGCAAGCCGTAGGGCACGGCCTTACAGAGATATCCGTTTCTCGCCCCGCCACCGGACAGAAAACCCGGTCGGCCGCAGATTACCCGGCTTCCATCAGCTCTCGAAGCAGTGCCGGAAAGACAGCCCAGGCTTGCTGGTAGGTTGCTTCCAGCGGGGCGGGAATGTACCGCGTCTCGGAAAGGAAGATGGGCAGCGAGGGGAGCGAATCCCCCGGGCCGATCGATTCTACGTAAGCGACCGGAAGGTCTCCGCCGCGGTACGAGGCCACAATCAGCGGTTTCCCCGGCGGCGCCTCGAAGGGTTCCTCGCCGAGCTGGTCCCAAATTGCCTTGTGGATTCCGTGGGGGTCGCGGGGCGTTGGCGGAAACAGATCGATCACCAGCAGGTTCACGCCTTGAATTAGGGTATTCGCCGCTTTCTCGACAAATGCCGCGATCGCATTGCGGCTGTCTTTGTTCCCCGGCGACACGATCTCAATGATCGCCACAACCTTGCCGCGACCGTGACGGATAACCACGCGATCTGCCCGTTTGGCGTAGTTGATCTTCTCCAGCCGAGCGACCACGCGGGCCGCAGGCGGAGCCGTGGCGACTGCCAACCCGCCTGCCTCCTCCTGCGAAGCATCGGTGTGCAATGTAACCACATCCGGAATGGGCCGGCCCGTTACCTGTTCGGCCAATGCCATATATCCAGGTGGCAATAGCCCGCCGTTCAGCGCGGCCGAGATATCCTGGATCCAACGCTGATGAAAATGATGGAAGTCGCCGGTTTCCAGGCGCGTCCAGTCGTGGATGGGCATGAGCAAGCTCCAAAGATGCAACCATCTTATCCATTGCCGGGCAGCGCATCAAATCCCCGCGATCGAGTGCTGCTCGGAGCGAATTCGTGGAGGCGTTGAAAACCCCGCTTTGCTCGGGGCGGTATATCCACACGCGCACCACCTTGACGAGCGGTGCTGTCCACCCCTCAAATGTTCATGGCCTCTCGCTGGACTGCTGGGAGGCGGATGGCATGTACTCCGAGGATTTGCAGAGTTCTTTGGTTGGCTGGTAGTCGCGTTGAGCGTAAACCCGCAACCGATGTACCAAGGCCGTATCCATCTGTAACACAGCTCTCGGATGACACTCGACACATTTCCACGATGCAGCGGACATTGCCGAAGGCCGGCCAATTGTTCGTTCGTCTCGCTGTGAGCGTGATAGATCTTGGCGTTGTCGACATACAGTTCGCGGCTCGCGCCGTGACGCGTCCAGGCGCGGAGCAGCGAGTCGACCAGCACATCCAAGTTCGGCGCGCTCCAGCAGGGTTTGCCACAGAT
>JBGTDH010000045.1:0-2783 GCA_041748435.1 Pirellulales bacterium | reverse complement strand
TCGTATGCCTCTGCTGAGGAACGCTGGGAAGGGCTTGCGGGAAGTTATAAGGAGAAGTCTGGGGGGGAGATGGAGATTAGGAAGGCGGATGATGTAAAAAAAGAAGCCGGTCCTTGGAGGTTTGTGCTGAAGGGGGAGGGTGATTGGGCTTGTGATGAGGGCGAGGACAACCCAGGGGGAGGAAAGCCATCAGTTTTTTTTATCAAGTTCTCTCAAGGGCCTTTCAAAGGTGAGCAATATAACATCGTACGGGGTCAAGACGGTAAGGTGAAGGAGTTGCAACTAGTTGGGGGCAGCAAGGCAATTTGGGTAAAGCAGTAATGCCCCGTAGTACCCGGAAGTTGTCCCTTCCGTAGTGGGAAGTTCAAATGCTCGGGGAAGGCTAAGGGAAAGGGGTGTCAGGAACCCTTGTTGCAAAGGAAGTGGCCCGCTCCAAAATGCGTTCGCCCTTCCGGGATGACAAGCGTCGCAGCCAAAGCTGCTACGCTTGTTTCATTGTTGTGGCAGCGTCGCGCCATCCGGACAAATGCCTGAGAATCAAAGGAATAATGACGACGAACTGTCGGACTTTCAGATCGGTTGAACATCAATGTTGTTCATTCGGCCAACCACAAGCCACAACGGCCACAAGTCAGAGCCAGCTCTTTCGATCGCAGCCTTGGCCCCGGAACCTCTCAAGCGTCGCAACTTCGGTTGCGACGCTTGTTGCATTTGCCTCACAGCAAAGCAGCCCAGATCAAGAAGCGAAGCCGCTCCGGCGCGATCGTCTTCCGCATCGCTCAACTGCCGGACCTGCGTTGCAGAGCAGCGAGCGATCGAACCAGCAAAGTTGTCGAGGTTTCAAAGCCACTGACCCCGGCCAGGAAAAGTTCTATTGGTGTCCTCCCGCCTCCACTGAACAAGATTGCACTATCTCGCATGGTGCAGCAAACCCCGGAAATGCCGGGGTTTTTTCGTGCGCTGCCAGTGTCGCTTGCGGCTCGTTGCACGTCGAAACGCGTACTGACTGCGCCGCTTTTTGCGCCGCCTCCAAACCGTCACCAGTAACCGCCGTTTGGAAGTGTTCCTCGGTGGTCATCAGGTAGTGCCGCAGGGCCACGCTCGGCGTGTTTCCCAGCCAGCTTGTGACCACCTGCACCGGATACGTTTCCACCAGTTCCGTCTCGCGGCTGGACCGCAGGTTGTGGAACAATCGGGGCCAGGGGGTCAGCCGGCCCGCGTCACGATCTTCTGAAAAGTGGTCCGCAGGTTGGCATTCATCCAGCCGCCGGCCCCCATCGCTGCTTGCCGGTACTTCTCATCGACCACGTAGAACGCGCCCTCGGGGACCAGGTCGACCTCGGCGAGGATCGGCCGCAGTTCCGGGAATAGCGGAATCGTGCGGCTGGCCTTGCCGGCGTGGTGTTCCGTCTTGGAAGACGTGACCACGATTCGGCTGGCATCCCAATCAATACCCTGCCAGCGCAATGACAGCGTTTCGCTCGGGTTCCGCAGGCCGCCAAACCGGGCCAGGGCAATGATCGTCCGCCAATGGTGATTAGGGCAGGCATCCAACACGCGAGCGATTTCGTCCCGCGTCACGAACCGCTGCCGATCCTGGATGCCCGCCGCTGCCGATTTGACATCGACAAACGGATTCTCCGCGATGATCTTGTGGCGCAGCATGGCCCGAAAGAACGTCCGGGCGAATTGCAGCCGCTTGTGAATCGTGGTCGGGGCAAGCCCCTTGCTGGCGAGGAACTGCTTGAAGTCATCCGCATTCCCCGGCGTAATGGTTTTCACGTCGCGAGTCTCGCCGAAGAACTCCACAAGGTTTCCGCGAACATGCCCCCAAACCAAATTCGATGCGGGTTTCACGTCCCGCCGCCCATCGATGTAGGCCGTCAGGAACGCGCCCAGCGTGGCCGCCTCTTTCTTGGTCAGCATCGGGATCGCAACACCTTGGCGTTTCCTTGGGCGTAGCCAACCTTGTTCCCTGCGCAGTAGAGTCTCATAATCTGGAGATTGCCGTGCGCCCGGGGGCGCGCTTGCGTTCTTGCATGAAACTGGCAGACATGGCTAGACCGTCGCAGTCTGTCCCTTCGATCGAAGGGCCCGAAGAAGTGGCGCGGTGGCTGGCCGGGCGGCAACGCCTGATTCTGGGCTGCATCGTGTTCTTCTCGATCGTGGTGCGCGTGGGCTTCTTTCTGGAGCTGAACGCGGGGCCGTGTATCTCGTTCCATCGTTGGGACCAGACGGACATGAACTTCTTCCACGAATGGGCCAGGCTCCTCGCCGGAGGAGATTGGCTGACCGATCAGAAGCTGTGCCCGGACCATACCTGGTATCAAACGATCGGAGATCAGTTTCTCCAGCAGCATCCGGAATTGCGTCCCGAGATCGAACGGGAGGCGGCGGCCGAGGGCGTCTCCCCCAGCCGCGCGGTGTGGAACCGATGGTACAACAAGCGGTTCCACCAGGATCCGCTGTACCCGTATGCATTGGCCCTGCATTACAAGGTGCTGGGGGAAGATCATCGCTGGATGTTCTTCTGGCAGCTTTGGGGAGGCGTGGGGACGAACGTGCTGGTTTATCTTCTCGCGCGGCGGTGCTTTGGAGATCTTGTCGCCGTGGTGGCCGCCGCCTTGGCCTGCTTGTGCAGCACGTTGTTGTTTTACGAATTAGTGTTGCTGCGGGAGTCGTTGATCGTGTGCGCCGGCCTGGCTCTGGTTCTGCTGGGCGATACGCTTCGGCATCGCCAGGGTTTCTGGTGCTGGGTGCTGTTCGGACTGGCGATCGGCGCG
>JBGTDH010000044.1:0-4305 GCA_041748435.1 Pirellulales bacterium | reverse complement strand
TTTATCGTGCATGGCGATTTTGCGCGAATCACTAGCGCAGAGTTCTTGCTCAACCAAGTTTCGCCGGACAACAAGCCCGGAGAGAAGTCGAGCTTCCTGGGTCACACCCTGACGGCGAGCGAGATGGAGGCGCGGCACCTTCCCCAAGCCACGAACGAACGCGTGTTCCATCTGGCGTTCAACTTATTCGATCGCGCGCAATTGAGCGCCACCAATCAGGCCATTCTGACGCGTTCCGCCGATTCGGCCATCGTGGCGGGACGCATCGACACGCGGTTCGATGCAGACAGCGGACTTCCCAATCGCTGGCAGCCCCTCACGCGCGATTCCCTGGGCCGCCTGCAGACTGGCCCACCGTTGCCCTACCGGGCGGCGGGCTGGTACGTGAAAGCCACGCGATTGCACGAACCCGCCGGCGCCGTGCTGATGGAGTATCACCTTGTGTTCGACGAGCCGCTCGGCTGGTTCGACGGCGCAAACCTGCTTCGCTCCAAGCTGCCCCTGTTGGCGCAAGACGCCATCCGCCGCTTCCGCCGCAAAGCGGCTGAATAGCCGGGCCACAGGCTTGCGGCCTCTCTGTTCGCGCAACTGTCGACTGGCGTGCGCGCGTCGATTACATTGCACGGGTCAATTCCAGACTCGATGCGGAGAACTATCATGCGTGTTTTGCCCTTCTTGCTCTACTTGTGCCTGCTCGTCTCCCCCCTGGATGCCGCGGGGGAGAAACTCAACGTCCTGTTTATCGCCGTGGACGATATGAACAACGACCTGGGTTGCTACGGGCATCCGCAGGTGCGCTCCCCCAACATCGACCGGCTGGCGGCGCAGGGCACGCGGTTCGATCGGGCCTATTGTCAATTCCCGCTGTGCAGCCCCAGCCGCGTGAGCATCATGACGGGCTTGCGGCCGGACACCACGCGCATCTTTGATCTGCAGGCCGATTTCCGCAAGACTTCGCTGCCCAATGTCGTCACCATGCCGCAGATGTTCATGGCCAATGGATACTTCGCGGCCCGCGTCGGCAAGATTTTTCACTACGGCAATCCGGGACAGATCGGCACGCCCGGCTTGGACGATCCCGCCTCCTGGAAGGTGGCTCTTAACCCCAAAGGGCGAGACAAGGAAGAAGAAGACGAGCTCACCAATTACACACCGAAGCGCGGGCTGGGCAGCGCACTGTGCTTTCTCTCCGCCAAAGGAACCGACGACGAACAGACCGACGGCAAAGTAGCCGCCGAGGCCATCCGCCTGATGGAGGAACAAAAAGACGGGCCGTTCTTCATCGCCGCCGGATTTTATCGGCCGCACTGCCCGTACATCGCGCCGAAGAAGTACTTCGATCTCTACCCGCTGGCGAATGTGAAGCTTCCCGGCTTCTCGACCGACGAAGCGGCGCTGGTTCCCAAGGCGGCGCTCTCCTCGAACACTCCTTGGCCCTCGTTTGGCGTCAACGAGCAGCAAGCCCGCGAGGCGTTGCAGGCTTATCATGCCACGATCTCGTTCGTCGATACGCAGGTGGGCCGCCTGCTCGATGCGCTGGATCGGCTGAAGCTGGCCGAAAAGACCATCGTCGTCTTCTGGAGCGATCACGGCTATCACGTGGGCGAGCACGGCTTGTGGATGAAGCAAAGCCTGTTCGAAGGCTCTGCCCGCGTGCCGCTGATCATCTCCGCTCCGGGCCAGAAGGCGAAAGGTCAAGCCAGCCCGCGAACCGTGGAGTTGGTGGATGTCTATCCCACCCTGGCCGACTTGGCGGGCATCAAGCCCCCGGCCGATCTGCACGGCGAGAGTCTGCGCCCGCTGATGGAGAATCCCCAGCAGGCGTGGAGCCACCCGGCCTACACGCAAGTCTGGCGCGGCAGTTTCCCTGGCCACAGCGTACGCACCGACCGCTGGCGTTACACGGAATGGGACAACGGCGAGCAAGGCCGTCAGCTCTACGACTACCAGACCGACCCGCGCGAGCTGAAGAACCTGGCCGACAACCCCACCCACGCCGCCACCCAGGCGCATCTGCAAACCCTGCTCCGCACCAACTGGCCCGCCACCAGCTACTCCAACACCCGCACCGCAGGACGCCCCGGCAAGGGAAAATAGTGCCGAGGCAGAGTCCCCCGAGCGCGTCATAGGTTCCGCCTGGGCTTGGCGCGCCGCAACGCTGTCCAGATCCACGACGAAAATTCCGGGAGCCACGCACCTCAAGTTTCGATGCTCTGTTACTGCCATTCGGCCGGTTGGCCGGTGCAGGCCAGGACGCTGGACCAGATATCGCTGGCCAACTCCACTTGCTGACGCCGGGAGATGGCCCACGAGATTGGCACGTGCATGAACATGCCTTGGCGATTCCCGATCACCACGTCGGTCTTGCCGGCCATCGCGGCGTGTGCGGCGCGGCGGGCCAACTGGTCGCAGAGCATGCTGTCGTCTGCGTTGGCCGGCACGCTGCGCACGATGTAACTGGGATCGATGTACTTGATCGCCGCGGGCAGCCCCCGCTGACGGAAGTGCTGCTCGATGTGCTCTTTCAGGAACACGCCGATGTCTTGCAGCTTGGGGTTGCCGGAGGCATCGCGCTCGATGCCTTCCGGCGGAAACAGATGTTGGCCGGCGCCTTCGGCTACAACGATGACGGCGTGCTTGCGCAGCCGCATGCGGTTCTCCAACGCGGCGAGAAAGCCGCGCTCCCCCGTTAGTTGAAAGGGGTTCTCGGGAATGAGGGTGAAGTTGGCGTGCTGGCTGGCCAAGGTGGCGCCGGCGGCAATGAATCCGGAATAGCGGCCCATCACGCGCACCAGCCCAATGCCATACGGCGCTCCTTTCGCTTCCACATGGGCCAGATCGACCACGCGGGCCGCCTGATCGATGGCGGTGAACAGGCCGAAGCTGCGGTCGCAGTAATTGATATCGTTATCGATAGTCTTGGGCACACCGACCACGGCGATCGGCAATCCGCGGCGTTCGATCTCCGTGTGCAAAGCGTGCGCGCCGCGAAGCGTGCCATCGCCCCCGATGCAGAACAGGAGGTTGACCTGCTGCTGAACCAGGAAGTCTGTCATCACCGACGGGTCCTGAGGCCCGCGCGAGGAGCCAAGCACCGTGCCACCGAGCTTGTGAATCTCCTCGACACTCTCCAGGCAGAGTTTCTTAGGTGGCTGCCCTTCGGCGGGATTCAAGCCTTGAAAGCCGTAGCGAATGCCCAGAACTTCCGCCACGCCGTAGTTCATGGCCAGTTCCAGGTACAGCGCGCGAATCACATTGTTGAGGCCCGGGCAAAGTCCTCCGCAGGTCAGAATCGCAGCGCGCGAACCTGCGGGATCGAAGTAGAGGGTCTCCCGCGGGCCGGCCTTCTCGAACAGTCTATCGGCTGTGGTTTCAGCAGCGCGGTCGGGGCGAACCTCGTTCAACATGCGGATGAACACGTCGTCTGCCACGAACCCGCCGCGATGACACTCCGACTGGCGTCGTAGCGGCGAAGGCACGGCGCCGATACCCAGCGTCGCGGGGCGGACGATGTTCGACGCTTCCGCTGGTGCAGGTTCCTCAGGCGCGTTTGGCATGGTCGTGCTCCAGGTCTTCCAGCATTTGCCGCAACTGGGGAATGGCTTCCTCCGCGGCCGCCTCGCCAACGTCCGCCAACGGAAAACCCTGACTGAAATCGGCGAAATCGAAACTCGACGTATCGGGGGCGATCATCAGATCGACCAGCGGGGCGGCTCGCAACGAGCTGATGTTGTAGTCCTGCACCTCCGTCACGCGCCACAAAGTCTCGATCAGCCCGGGCCGCCGAATTTGCCCCGTGCTCGTCTGGGGCGTGTTACGGGCAAATCGCTGCCGCAGCTTGGCGGTAACGTCGACACCCACGATCAGATCGGCGCCGCGATCGGGCAGAATGTCGGCCGGCACATTGTTCAGCACGCCGCCATCGATCAGGGCCATGCCATCCCGCAAAATCGGCCGGGCGACGGGCGGAAAGTTGATGCTCTCCAGGACCGCGTTCACCGCATCGCCCCGCTCGCGCACAATCGCTTGCCCGGAAACGAGATCGCAAGCCACGGTGAAGAACGGGATCTGAAACTGCTCGATGCGGGTTTCGCCCACATAGGGACGGAGCAAGCGGTCCCAGCCTCCGGAGCGGAACATGTACCACAGATACCAATGGCTGCCCCCGGGCATGTGCCGCAGCAGCCAGTTGGGGGTAAGCGAGGCGTTAAACTCCTCCAAAGCGCGCTGCGGATCCCAACCGCCGACATAGGACAGGCCCATCAACGCTCCGGAACTCGTGCCCGAGACGAGATCGAAGTGGAT
>JBGTDH010000043.1:0-3603 GCA_041748435.1 Pirellulales bacterium | reverse complement strand
GGCCGGAGGCGCCTCGACCACCACCTTGGGTTGATCGATGGCCGCGACGACCGCTTCCGAACGCACCTGGGGAAGGTCCTTGCCGGCGGCCGCCTGGGCTGGCGTCACGGCGGTGGGCAGCGTGGCCGTCACGCCGAACATGGTGAGCGTTTCGCTATCGTTGGTGATGATCGGCGTCACAAGCTTGGCGTGCGGCCGGCCTTGGGGATTCTTCAAGGTCGATTCGACGAAGATCTCGGCCTTGCCGCTGTCTTTGTTCTGATCGACGAAGAAGTTGCCCGACACGCTCCAGTTGCCGGGCGCGGTCGTGGTTTCCACTTTGGGCGTGATTGCCGCGAGTTGATCGGTGAGGGCTTTGACGATTCCCGCGCTGGAGCTGGCGCCCGCGGGCCCTTCAAACGTCTTGACCGCCACAGTGCTCTGTCCTTGTCCCGCCAATTGCTGCTGGAGGTTGAGCGCCAGTGCGTTCATGCCTTCTTTCATGGTGGAGAACCGCTGCTCGGGCGTCTGCTGCGCATTCGCGGTGCGCGTGCCGGCCAATGCAGCCAGAGATAGAGCCAGCAGGATGGCCAGTCGCCGGCGGTTGTTGTTTGCGATCGTCTTGGCAAACATGGGAGTTGCTCGCTTTCACGCTTGCGACCGCCGCCTGTCTTAGGGGCGGCCGCCGGGGGAGAAGGGTGTGGAAGTTAGTTCGAGTTCTTGGGGATGTTTACGCCGATGCCAATTCCCAGTTCGCGGGCCACTACCTGAAACACGCTCGATCCGTTGTCGTCCTTGGAGTCCCACACATCGCGCGGGATCTTGTTCTCGTTTCCGTTCTTATCCTTTAACAGCAGGGGTCCCAGGCCCAAGGCTTGCAGACGATCGCTGCGAAGCGAGGCTTGCAAGTCTGCTTTGGGGAAGCCCAACTCGCGGGCCGCGTCGTCGAGGCTGATGCCGCTGTCGTACAGAGCCACGGCTTCCTTGATCGGTTCGGGGAAGTCAGCCAAGTTCTTGTCGGCGTCCTCCCCTTGCTTGAGGAACGGGCCGATGCACGTGCCCAGCGCCGCCATAAACGTGTCGATGTCTTGCTTGATCGTGGGCGAGACTTCTTTCTCGCGGTACAGGGAATTCACCTTGCGGCCCGCATTGCCGGCCAGCACCACGCTGCGGCGGATGTCGTCCTGGAAAGTCTGCACGCCCACCTTGTGGCAGCCCATGCAGGAGATGCCATTGACTACGGCGGGCGAGCCGGAGATTTCGGTGAGATCGCGAACGATGCTCACGGGTGCTTCCTCAATGCGTTTGCCAGCTTTGTCGACAATCATGTAGCCCTGCAGGCCATTGGGAAGGCGGAACACAATCTCGCCGCCGTCCGGCTCGTAGGCTTCGTTATCGAATGGATGCTGGCCCGTGGCGAACAGGCTGCGGGGACCCAGCGGGAACCGCGGCAGCACCGCGCGACCCGCGGCGTTGCCGAAGTCGTCGCTGCGATAGTAGTATCCGAAGTTTCCCACCACCCGATCGACCAGGCGATTGCGTCGCGACACGCCGCTCTGGGTGAATGCGGCACGCAACAGCGTATCGTTGTTGAACTCCGACACAAATTGCACGCCCAACTCCGTCTGCAGCTTGGTTTCCGTATCGGGAAGCACGAGCAGTGTGTTATAGAGCGGCGGCCGTGACGCCTTGGCCACGAACCAATCTGCACGCACGTAGGGAACGCGGTTCCGCAACCGGTTGCCACCACCGAGACGCTCGTTCACGTTCTCGGCCAGGTCGTTGATCGTGGGATCGTTGTGTTCGATGGCAAAGGGGTACTCTTGCAGCACTTGCAGGAACTGCGCGGCGTCCAGCCAGCCCACGGAGCGCAGATCGATGTTGTAAACAACCTGGTTGGGATCGATGGCCACGGGCACCACAATTTGCGGACGGCGATGCAAACTGTTAATTACCTTGGAGAGCGCCGCGCGGTAAAGCCGCATCTCGTAGTCGGTCACGCCGGGATTGTTGTGCAAGTGAGCCAACGAGAAGTACCGCTGATGCTTCCAGTTATCGCGGGCCACTTTGCTGCCCAGGTGGCTATCGATCTGGCTAAGCAGATACCGCTCGTCCAGCGTTTCGCGGGCACGCTCCGGAGGCGGAAACTCGGCGCCGGTTTCGATCCATCTCTTCAGAATGTCCAGTTGCTCTTCGGAAAGCGGATTCTTGGGGGGCATATCTTTATCGATGCCCACACGGGTCCAGAGGTACGATCGGTCAACACTGTTGGCCACGATGTAGCTGGCGCCGGACTCGACCATCGAATCGCGGTTGCGAGCATTGAAGCCCCGCTTCTCCTGGCCGTGGCACTTGTAGCACTTCTCGCTGAGGATGGTGTACGCGGCCTTGGCCAGGGCCGGGTCGGTCTGGGCCTGGCCATGGGCGGCCAGCGCCACGACAAACAGCGAAGTCAGGCAAGTAATTGCAAAGCGTTTCATGGGGGAGTATCCAGTTGCGTCCGGTTTTTCGGGAGCGTCCGCATGGGCGGACGGTCTATTTTGCCTATTCAGAACCTATCGGCCCTACTAACGGGTAGTCTAATCGACCGAGTGGGGAATTCCAAACAAGCCGTGTGAAACCGGGGCTACCAGTGAATCCGGTTTGGGCCAACAAACAGGACATGCGGGGGGAGATTTTTATTCGTTTGGCTGTAGAAAGGAGGGATCGCGCCGATTGTAAGGTGCGCCGGAGTAGGGAGCCGCTAGCGGATCGATCGCCAGGAATCAACGCCCGCCGGCTGATACGGCTGGCGCGGGGGCCGGGGCAAGAACAAGGCTCTTGTGATCTTGGAACGTCAGCGAAGGAAGCACCTTGGGGCTGTACGATCGCCCGCCCGCCGGCACGTAAGGACCGGCCAGGTCGGAGAGGTTCGTGGTTCTGTTCTTGGCATATTCGCACCATTCGGCGATGGAAAGGCGTCCGTCGCGGTTCTTATCGAACTCGGGCACGGCCATTTTGGCCTCCGTGCGCTGGCCGGTCAGGCATTCCAACAGAGAGGCTGTGAACAGTCCGTGCCCCTTGAGGCCCCCGGGCAAGGCCAGTCGCGGGTTCTCGAAACTTTCGTGCTCGGAATCGCAGGAAGCCAGGATCATGGGACCAAGTCCGAAGCCAGGCCAGTCTTGCAATGTCTGGCGCACTTGGGCGCCCTCCGCGTGGCAAGTATCCAACAGCAGCAGCACGCGGCACGGCATGCGGGCCAGTTTGTCGTTGATCAACTGATCGGAAATCTTGCCGTCTTCCTTCTTGAGCGTGTCTTTGGCGATGAAGCGGAAACCCTGGTCGGTGTTCATGCCGTGGCCGGAAAAGAAGACGATGGCCAGGTCATCGGCGCGAGCCTGCGCGGCCAGCTTGTCCAGCTCGGCCAGAATGTTGCCCTCCGTAGGCGGCTGGCAATTGGGCAGATCGGCCAACACTTGGAAGTGTCCCGCGGTTACGGGAGCTCCGATCTTTTGCTGTAGCGCCTGGCCGAGTTCGAAAGCGTCGTGATGCGTGTAATTCAGCGGGGCGGCGCCCGCGAAGGTGGGCGCTAGCGCGGTGACGCCCACTCCCAGAAAGTGCGCCTTGCGCGCGATGGCCGCCGGC
>JBGTDH010000042.1:0-1568 GCA_041748435.1 Pirellulales bacterium | reverse complement strand
GACGGCGTGATGGCCGAACTCGTCGGTGGCGCCATGCACGTAGCCGGCCTTCATTCCGCCGCCGGCGAACCACGAGCTAAAGCCATAGGTGTTGTGGTCGCGGCCGAGCTTGCCGGGTCCGGAGTCGTTCTGAATCACCGGCAGGCGGCCCATTTCGCCCCCCCAATGCACCAGCGTCGTTTCCAGCAGCCCGCGAGTCTTGAGATCGGCCACCAGCGCGGCGGCCGGCTGATCGACCTTGCGGCAAGCGTTGGGCAAGGCGCTCTTGATGCTGCCGTGATGATCCCAGAACTGGTTCTGCGTGAAGACTTGCACGAACCGCACGCCCCGCTCCACCAGGCGGCGGGCAATCAGGCAACGGCTGCCGTACTCGGCCGTGGTGGGATCGTCCATTCCGTACAGTTTCTTCGTGGCCTGCGATTCGCTCGATAAATCCAACGCCTCTTTGGCGGAAAGCTGCATCCGCGCGGCCAACTCGTAACTGGCGATGCGAGCCTGCAAATCCAACTCGCCCCGATGCTTCGTCAGATGCTCTTCGTTCAATCGCTCCACCAGCGACAGATAACGCTCTTGCGCCGCGCCTTGCATGTGCGGCGGCGCATCCAAGTTCAAGATGCGCGGCTCGCGCGGTCGCACGACCGTCCCTTGATAGAGCGAAGGCAGCCAGCCATTGGACCAGTTCTCGACGCCCAATACCGGAAGCTGCCCTGGATCGATCAGCGCCACATAGGCCGGCAAGTTGTCGGCCTCCGCCCCCAGGCCATAGGTGACCCAACTTCCCAGCGTGGGAAAACCGCCGACCGTGCGGCCCGTGTTCAACGCGTAGATGGATTGCCCGTGGTTGTTCACTCCGGTATGCATCGATCGCACGAGCGTAATGTCGTCCGCGACGCGGCCCAGATGCGGCAGCAGTTCGGAAATCTCCATCCCGCACTGACCTTGCGGGGCAAATTTCCAGGGGCTGCCCAGGCACTTGCTGCTAGCCTGGGCGGCGTTGTCGTACTTGATATTGCCGGGAAAAGCCTCTCCATCCAAGCGCGTGAGCTCCGGCTTGGGGTCGAACAGATCGAGATGGCTGGGCCCGCCCTGCATGAACAGCGAAATCATGGCCCTCGCACGAGGCGCATGATGGGGCGTCTTGGGCGTGAGATCAAACGTGGGCGCCTCCAGCGCCGGCTTCGCGGGATCCGCAAGTGCTTGCTCACGATTCAAGAGCCACGCCGCCGCCAGGGAGCCAATGCCCATCGCATTCGTGGCCAGGAAATGGCGGCGAGAGCCGGAGATACGGTCTGCGTGATTTGGCATGGTGAGCTAATCAATATAAAGGAACGCGTTGGAGCTCCACAGCGCCTGGCAGAGGCTGGCGAGGGCCAGCAGATTGCCATCGGCATCATCCGCCTTGTCTTTCTTTTCCACGGGCTTTCCAGCGCGCATCTGTTCGAAGTGAGCAGCCTGCTCGGTGAGAAAGTTCGTCAGTTCGGCAAGGCGATCGTCATCCGGTTGCGTTCCCAAGGCCAGACGCCAGGCGTGCAGGGCTTGCGATTGGGGATCGTCGCCGGCCTCGCGCT
>JBGTDH010000041.1:0-1773 GCA_041748435.1 Pirellulales bacterium | reverse complement strand
TTCGCGCGGTGCGGCAGGTGTTTCGCCGCGCGCCGTTGGCGTTCTGGCTAGCGCTCTTCACCATGCTCCTCTTCGCACTGCCCCTGTACCTGCTGATGATCGAGGCTGTGCCCGAGGAGGTGGCCTGGCTGCCGAGCGTTGTGTTCGTGGTGTTCTTGTTTCCCGCGCGGCTCCTGGCCGGCTGGGCCTATGCCCGCGGCGTGCGTCGCGAGCAGCCCCGCTGGTGGCTCTCCCGCTGGCTTGCTCGGCTGGGCATGTGGCCGGTCGCCATGACCTACGCCTTCTTCGTCTGGCTCAGTCAGTATCTTCTGTGGTACGGCGTCTTCAGCCTTTATCACCAGCACGCTTTCCTGCTCCCCGCACCCTTCGTGGGCATGTAAGGCCGTGTTCAAGCATCACGATTCATCCTTCCTCCGTTTCCGCCCACGCCACCGAAGTAAAGAGGAGAGCGTGAAAGGATGAAGGATGAAGGTCTCGCGGGCGCCTCTCACTCGCGGGGACTTGGCCAGCGTCCGGTTTACGATGTTGCTTGCATCTTGCGCAGAGAGATGGTTCTATGAGCATTGCAAACTGTCGATCGTTCTGTGCAAGCCGGCACGATCAATGCTTGATTCCCTTCTAAGCCACGACTTCCAGTCACTCTTTCTCGAAAACCTGGGGTGGGACCGCGCAACGGGTGATCTCGCGGTGGGCGCGCATGGGTTGGCCTTCAACTTATCGGTGATTGCCCACAAGCGCGGGTTGCACGTGCTGCACTGCTGGACGGATCGGCAAACGCTGTACAATCGCGGCCGGCTGCGAGCGATTCAGCGGCAAGTCGCCAAGTCTGCTCATGAGCATATCTTGATTTATTCCAGCGAGGGGCCGCCCAAGCAGGTCTGGCAATGGGCCATTCGTCAGGAAGATGGCCGGCGGCTGTTGCATCGGGAGCATCCCTTCTTCTCCGATCGGCCGCCAGCGGCCTTTCTGGCCCGGCTGGACTGCCTGCGATTCTCGCTGGAGGAGGAAGACCGCATCGGCCTCGTCGATGCGCTGACCAGAGTTCGCAAAGTGCTGGATCGCCGGGCCGAGTTCAATCTGTTCGTGGGCAAGCCCTGGTATGCCGAGCAGAGCGAGCGCTTGCATGCGGCGATGCGCTCCGGCGGCGCAGACGAGTTCCATGCCTTCGTGTTGTTCCATCGACCGTTGGCCGATTGGACGGCCAAGCGCTACCATCGGCGGTACGGTCAAGAAGAAGAAGACGCCCAGCAAATTTGCATGCTCGGGCTGATGCACGCCGCCGAGTTGTTCGACCCCGCGCGCGGTTTTCAGTTCTCGACCTACGCGGTTACCGCCATGCGGCGGCGATTGCAGCGAGTTCAAGAGGAAGGCTACTTAATCCGGATTCCCACGCATGTCTGGCCCAAGTGCTTTTGCTTGGCGCGGGAGCTGAATCAGCTCTTGCTCCATGCGGGACCCTCGGCGGTGCGCAGCAAGCTGGATTGGATCGAGGAGCACGATCGGGCTCTGTTCTTGCAATGGCTCGGGTTCCAGCATGCCCAGGACATCGGGCGATTAGCGGAGATCAAAGCGTCACAGTACGACCGGTGCGAGCGCGACCGCAGCTCGTACCAGTCGCCGCTGGGCGGGTCTTCGGATGATGATTGGTCGAAACGACTTCGGGAGGCCACCGAGCGATTGCATAGCGGCGACGCCAAGGCGCTGACACTCCGCTTTGGCCTGGACGGCACGGAGCGCACCCTGGAGGAAGTGGGGCAGATGATGCACGTGACG
>JBGTDH010000040.1:0-6584 GCA_041748435.1 Pirellulales bacterium | reverse complement strand
CTTGCTCATCTCCGTCTCGATGATCTCATCCTCGACACTGGACGGCTCCTTCACCTGGCTCGTGTACTCCAGCACCGACATGGCAATCACGCCTTCCATCGGCCGCAGCAGCACGACCTGCTCTTTGTTGCTCAGCACGATCTGCGCCACGGCGTGCAGCCCGCCTTCGCTCATGGTGTGGCGGATGAGGTTGTAGGCCTTCTGGCCCACCGGCCCATCGGGCACGAGGTAATACGTGCGGCCCGAAAGATAGATCGGGTCGATCGTGTCGTCGCGCACAAAGGCCGAGACGTTCACGCTCTTGTCGCTCTCCGTGCGGAGCTTGTCGATCTCCGCCGGATCGATCACCACGTACTGGCCTTTGCTGTACTCGTAGCCGGAGACGATCTCATCCTGGCTCACTTCGCCATGCAGCGGGCAGACCTTCTGGTACTTGATCCGGCTGTTGCACTTGTCGTGCAGTTGATTCAGCGAGATGGGACTGCTGCTCGAGCTGGTGGCCGTGTAGGCCTTGACGGGCACAGACACCAGACTGAGCTTGAGATAGCCTTTCCAACTGGAGCGGGCGGCCATAAGAGTGCGTCTGAGCGGAGGTTATCGAGCGCGAAGCGTCCCTCCGTGACGAACACCTGCCTCATGCCAGCAGTGCTAGCATTCAGTGCTAACACTGTTAGGCAGCAGCGCCAACTGTGCGCTTGTTCAAAGTTAGCTTTCCGCAATGACCCATGTCGCCGCCGCAACGCCCTCTGGAGTCCAGTTGAGACAATCCTGGCGAATGTAAGGGCGGTTGGCCTAGCTGGCTGCGGAAAGGATGTCCTTCTTCTTTCCCTCGATCACCTTGCGCAGGTCCTGAATCTCCTTCTGCGCGGCCTGCCACTTGGGCTTCTGCTCCTCCGTCAGGTTCAGCGCGGCGGAGATTGCGGCTTGCGCCTCTTTGCCGGTCTTCTTGGCCTCTTGATTGGCTTTGGTCGCGGCAGCCCGCGCGGTCTGCTGCTCCTTGGTGAGAATCTCCGACTGTTTGGTATTGAGCGCAGCGAGCTTGGGAGCGTACTCGTCGGTCATCGCCTGCAGTTTTGTTTTCTGCACTTCCGTGAGCACGGCATCCTTGGGCGCCTGGAATACGGGGCTGGCTGCCGCCCGCTTAATGGCAGCCGCCTTCTGCTTCTCCGTCTGTTGACCTTGCGCGGGAGCAACGGCAACCAGCATCAGCACCACAACGGGAGCGAAAAACTTGGACATGTGAGCAAGCATTGGAAATCCTCCACGAGAAAGAGAGAACGACAAGAGGGGTAGTATGACTTGGGCGAAGGCACAAAAAAAGGCTCAGCGCCGCTGGCACCGGCAACGCCAACGACGCTGAACCGGGACACTTCGCCGCGCGGTCCGCGTTTGCATGCGGGGGGGCAAGCCGCTGAAAGCGGGCTTACGCCCGATTTCAACGACAGACCACGCGACGCGTGAAAAAACACACACGAGCAGGGTAGCGGAACTTGGTGACAGTTCCGTTCCTCTGAATTCTCACGAGTTCAGCTACCCGTGATCCACAAACCGTATCTTTACGAGAACAGGCCGCTAATCGGCGTGCCCTCGCGAACAATCATCACCGGACGGCCGGTGCTGGTGTTGTACTCTTTGGTGTAATCGATCCCCAGGCTGCGGTAGAAGCTGGCGGCCACCATATCGGGTGTGATGGCTTCCGCGGCCGGGCCCATGCCCTTGTCGTCGCTGGCGCCGATCACCTGGCCACCCTTCATGCCGCCGCCGCCCAACAGGCAGAACATGGCCCGCGGCCAGTGGTCCCGACCGCCGCGAGCGTTAAGCTTGGGCGTGCGCCCGAACTCGCCGGTCACAAACACACTGGTGGTCTCCAGCAGACCCCGCTCCGCCAGATTGGCGAACAAGGCAGCCAGACCGGCATCCAATTGCGGCAAGAGGTTCGTCTTCAGCTTATTGAAGTTGTCGGTGTGCGTGTCCCAGCCGCCAAAGGTGACGGTGGAAAACCGCACGCCGGAATCGATCAATCGCAGCGAGAGCAAGCAGCTCATGCCAAAGGCCGACTCGCCGAACTGCTTGGCGACTTCGGGATTTTCCTGGCCGATATCAAAGGCCTTCCGCGCCCGGGGTGAGCTGATCATGTTGTGGGCCTGCTCGGCAAACTTGTCCAGACCCTCGACCAGCTCGCTCGATTCCTCAAAGCCCCGGAACGTGGAGTCGAGCTCTTTGAGCAGCTTCTGCCGCTTTGCCACCTGCTCCAGCGTCACGCCACCGCCCAACGATACGCCGCGCACCGCGAACGGCTGGCCCGCCTTGGGAGTGTTGTTGGTAGAGAGGCCCGCGTACTTCACACCCAGATAACCGGGCACTTGGCGGCTGTTGGGAATCGACACGAACGAAGGCAACTCCCGATCGGTGGGCATTTCCTTGGCCACCACGGCGCCGTAGCCGGGGAACTCCAGCGAAGGCAGCGGCCGGTTGCCGGTGTTCATGTACTTGGTGCCCAACTCGTGCGCGGCCAGCGTGTGGCTGACGCCACGCAGGATGGCGAATTTGTCGGCACACTTGGCCAGCTTGGGCAAATGCTCGCTGATCTGCACGCCAGGGGCATTGGTGTCAATCGGGTTGAACTCGCCTCGGTACTCGCTGGGAGCATCCGGGTGCAGGTCAAACGTGTCCATGTGCGTCGGACCGCCGCTCAAGTTGATGAAAATGGCGCTCTTGGCCCGAGCCTTGGGATCGACCTTGCCTGCGTAAGCCAGTTGCAGGTAGTTGGAGAGCGTGAGGCCGGCGGCGCCCAGCGCGCCAACCCTCAGGAAATCTCGCCGCTGGATTCCGTCGCAATAACGATGTGTCGACATGGTGGGTAAGTCCTTTTCAGTTACGGGTGTGTGTTGTGGAGTGTGTCTTGCGGGGTGACGGTTAGCGGTTGACGATGAACTCCTTCGTGTTCAGCAGCGCCCAGAGCAGATCTTTCATCCCGGCGATGGGATCTTCCATCTCGCTCAGGTACTCGCTGGCGGCTTTCATCTCGCGATCGTTGGGCAAACGCCCCACGGTTCGCAAGTAGGCTTCAACGATCAACTCCTCGCGATTCAGGGCCGCCGGCGGGGCCGCATCCTGCTCCTCTTGCGCGCCTTTCGCGCGGGCCAGATCTCGCTTGGCGCTGTCGATCTTTTCCTTCAGCTCTTTGAGGCCATCGGACTTCTTGTCCTTGCGCAACTCGCGGGCTTCGGCCTCGAGTTCTTCCAGGCGAGCCGTCAGCCGTTTGGCTTCTTTGGAGCTGTTGCGGCTGGCCTCACTACGGCCAGCGTTGGCAATCTGCTTCAGCCAGCCATCATTGCGATCCAGGACCTTAACGATCTCGGAATCGTTCTGCAGAAACATGGTCTGCAACAAGCTCGGCTCGTTGGTGCGATCGCAATCGCAGTTGGTGCTGCGCAGCGACTTGCCAAACAGACCCAGAGCGTAGGCTTCGCCGTTGGCGGTGACATTGCCGCCGCGTTGATAGTTGACGTTCCCCTTCACGCCGATGTAGCGGCTCTTGGTGTCGGCGTGCATCGCGGCCATCGCCTCGTTGGAAGCGGTGGCATGATAGATGGCGTCGTAGGACACTTCGGCCGGCAGGCGGCGAACCACGGCATGGCTGAAGTTCTTCAGATCATGCAGGTTCGTGTCGTTCGTCTGCCAACTGAGCTGATAGGTGCGGCTGGAGGCAATCTCCCGGTGCAGCCACTTCATGTCGTAGTCGTGATTGACAAATTCCTCGGTCAGGTAGTTCAACAGCGGCTCGTTGCTCGGCGGGTTGGCCAGATTCATGTCGTCCGGCGGCTCGATCACGCCCACGTTGAAGTACGTGGCCCACACGCGGTTCACAAACGCCCTGGCGAAGTACGGATTGTCTTTGGCCCGCATCCACTCCATGAGCGCCTTGCGGGGATCGCCATACTCGCTGGCCACGACCTCATCGCCACCGAGCAGCTTGGGCGTGAGCACACGGCTGGAACCCTTGGAGTTCTTCTCGTCTCCCTTACGCGATGGCGTGGCCTTGGCGGCGTTCACATACATCTCCCGCCAAGGAACCAGCTTGCCCGCCGACAGCGTCTCCAGCAGGGCCTTTTGCTTCTCCTGATTGTTGGCCTTTTGCCCCAAACCCATCGCCTCTTCCAACTCCCGATAGGCGGCTTTGTCCTCATTGCGGGTGTTGTAGGTGATGTCTTTAAAAAAGGCCGTGAACTGGTCAAAGTCTTGCTTGGTCCATTGATCGAACGGGTGCTTGTGGCACTCCGCGCATTGGAGCCGCGTGCCCAGGAAGGCATAGGAGAAACTGAGGGCCTTGTCCTTGGGTTGCGAGGGATTGCGCCGCGCCCAGTAGTGGGGCATCGTTTCGCGGGCCGTGAAGTCGCCCGGATTTTCCGACCGGTAGTACGATGTCATCTCCTCGCAATAGTCCTCAAAGCTCTGACCAGGCTTGCGGCTGGTGGCCAGGACGATGCCTTCCATGATGTCGTCGTAAGCCACGTTCTCGCGTACGCGCCGCTCGATCCACTCATACCATTGCGTTCCTTGCTTCGTGCGGATCTGGTTCTGGTTCTCGGCGAACGTGGCGTCGTTGTTCCCCGTGAAGTCGCAGAGCTTGGTAGCCCACCACGAAGCATAGGAGGGGCTGTTGATTAACTCTTCGATCTTGCGCACCCGCTTGTCGCCGCGAGGATCGGCCAGGAAGGCCTTGATCTCGGACGGTGTCGGCGGCGTGCCGGTCAGATCGAGCGAAACGCGTCGTAGGAACTCGTCGTCGGTGGAAAGCTCGGCCGGCACGACGCCCAACTTCTTCAATTTGTCGACCACTAACGCATCGATCTTGGTGGGCGTGGGAACCTTGGGGTACTTCTTGCCCACCAGGTCCGAGACCGGCAGCATGGTCTGCACGGGCACGACGCCGTTGTCGTAGAAGGCCACCACGTGAGTGTCCCCCTTGCCCAGGATGGAAACCACACCCGTCTCGTCGACCAGGGCGGTGGCGTCGTCGTTGGTGCGGAAGCGGCAGATCGTGGTGACGTCTTCCTGCGCGCCATCGGCCCAATGGGCGATGACCTTCAATTGCACCTTCTCGCCGGGCTTCTTGAAGACGATCTCACGGGGAATGACTTCCAGGTAGTCAAAATCGGACTCGCTCTTGCCATTGTCCGTGGCGCCGCTGGCAATCCACTTATGGATCACGCGATGTTGCCACGTGCCGACCTTGAACCGCTCCTCGCCGCCGTGGTCGATCTGCATGGTGGGCTTCTGGAGAATCAAGCTCTTCTCCGGGTCTTTCAGATCGACGCGAGGCTTTTCGCCCTTGGTCAGGGCTTCCACGTCCGCGTCGAAATCGTAGCCGAATAGGGAGAGCCGCAAGCCTCCCTGGCCCTGGAACGAGCCGTGGCAGGCGCGGCCATTGCAACCCAGGCGGCCCATCAACGGCAACACGTGCCGGCGGAAGCTGGGAACTTCCTCCACGCCGTCGGAGGCAAAGCGCTGATCGATCGATTTGATAACGCCCGTGGCATCGGGCTTGGCCGCCAAGGCGGGAGCGCACACCAGGAGCGTCGCCAGAGTGGAACTGAGAATCCGTTTCATTGCAAACCTTCGTAAATGGCGGGACGTTTCAGGTGGGAAAGTTACACGAGGAATTTTAACAGAATAGCCGTTACTTGGCCTTATTATCTGTTTGGTTACCGTTGTCGGTTTGGTTATTGCCGCCACGGCCCGTGGGCTTCTTGGCGGGACGCGTTTTCTGGATGTCTTGCATCAACCGGGAGAGCGATTTCTGGGCCTCGGCCTCGCGCTGCTTCTTGAGCCGCTCGATCGAGGCGTCCAGCTTTTCCATGCGCGTGGCCACCCGTTGACGCTCCAGCAATTGGAGTTCCAATTGCACATCCATCTTCTCCAGCAACAGCTCTTTCAACTCTCCTTGCAGCAGGTCGCCTTCGGTCATCGACATGCGAGCTGCCATCAGGCGGATGCGGGAGTCGATCTTCCAGATGCGCAAATCGAGCTCGTACTTGAGCGGGTCGCGCTCTTGACCCAGGGCCAGCCGCTCGCTGGTGGTGAATAGCTCGTTGATAGCTCGCTGATACTCTCGCTTGTTGCCGCTTTTAAGCTGCGCCAGTAAATCACCGAGTTCCGGGTGATGTTGCCGCACGAAGCTGAGGGCGGCCGCCTCGCGCTCGGGCGTGAAGCCGGGCTGGCGTTCTTCTTTGGCGCTCTTTGGTGCGGCCCGCGGCGTGGAATTGTCCTGCGCCAACAGCGGCAAGGCAATGATCAGCAAGCAGATTCCAGTGAACCAGCGTTTCACATCAGTTCTCACAGGATTTCTGAGCCGCCTCAAGGCGGGACTACGAACTAAGTCTCTTTGCTTTCCGGGGTCTTGGTTTCATGCCCGCCCGACAAGGCTTCCAACATCCAGGCTGGCACAGTGACCTCGCGGTCATCACGCACGTCGGTTCCCGCGTCTTCTTCCAAGCCGGCCTCGGCCAACGACAAATCCTGATAGGAATTGCTCTGAGCCCACACCAGGGCCAACTCGGCGTTCACCAGATCGGTGCTAG
>JBGTDH010000039.1:0-3084 GCA_041748435.1 Pirellulales bacterium | reverse complement strand
TGCTGGGCATGCTCAGAATGAGCAAGAAAGTTGGCGTGGGAAGCGCCAAGAAGCCAGTGCGGAGCGGTTTAGTTCAACGACTTGGTTTCTATCCTGCGTGCTCCCGTCACAAAGCGTGGCCGTGAATCGGCAAGTCGGGAGCATGCAGGATGGAAGCCTGTTGAACTACAACCGCGGAGCACGCGCGACCACGGGCGTTGCTCGCCTGCTGCGGCACGTCGGGAAGTCTATCCTCACCGTGGTCCGCGAACAAGCAGCCCTGGGAGCGCGCACCCATTGGTCGATCATGGTCGGGGCACGCCGCTGCATTCCGGCTGCCCTAAGCTCGCAGATTACGTCCCTTGGGAACTTGGGTGTCATCCGGCTTTGGCCAGGCCGCCGGGTCTGCGGGTGTGAAATGAAATGAAACGCAATTTGCAACACATCGGACAGACGGAGCCGCCGACGGTCGTTGCAAAGTTGAGCCGCAAGCGGCAAGCAGAGGAATATCCGCGCCGTCCATCTTTCTACCTTATTTTCCTGCCAAATCATCTTCTTGCCAATTTCGTTCGCTTGCTCCTGTGGCGGCGTTCGCCCCTCGGCATTGAAGTCCGAAAATCCTAAAGCGGCGACGAGTCGCCGCACTCCGTCCCTGTTCGGCGGGTTACGGGAAATTCGATCCAGGAGGAAAAAGCGGTTGCTTAAACCATGTCCGGCGGCTTAACTTCAAGATAGAGGAGCAGGTGTAAAAAGGGCTATTGGCTGTCGGCTTTCAGCTGTCGGCCAGACCCTCTCGCTGATAGCCGATAGCAGATAGCCGACAGCTTTCGGGGTCCTCGGCTGCTTGGTCACACGCCCACACGCATTTGAGGAAAGGTGTTCGCATGATCGCGCTTGCTCGCCTGGCTTCGCTGCTAACGGTTTGCCTGTTGCTCTCTCCGGCCGGTGCCCAAAACACGGGCCGCTGGCAGCCGCCGCGCAATGTCAACTTGAACGATTTGCGGGACATTACCGTGGATGGAACGCTGGAGGGCGTTCAAAGCGGCATCTTTCAGATGAAGGCCACTGCCGGCCACCCCTATCTCATCGCCATGCGACCCGGATACAGCAAGCTGGGCATCACGGGCATGGCCAAGCCCGATTATCTCAAGCCCGGCATGTTCGTGAGCTTTTCGGCGGATCTGCCTAAGGAAAAGAAGGGGGAGGTGGACGAGCCGCTTACCGATCTGGCAATCATCAGTCCGTCCGAAACCAACACGCCCGGACTGTTCAACGAAGACCGCGACAACAAGGAGAGCACGAAATATTTCGTGCGCGGCACCGTGCGCAGTTACAAGGACGGCAAACTGACCGTGGCAGCCGGCGGCAAGCAGGTGATTGCGCCCGTGCCCTCCGACATGGACATCAAACTGGAGAGCAACGACCTGGCGCTCCTGCGGCAAGGAGACACGATCAAAGTGGCGGGCAAGCAGTATCAGCAGTATTCGAGCCAGGGGAACACCATTCAGCCCGGCCAGGTCATCGGGCAGCAGATCGACATTACGCTGCAAGAGACGCTGACGGCTGCCACGTTCAAGAAGAAGCCGGGAAAATAATGCCCCACTGCCGGCAGTTCGTTCAGCCGCATTCTCGCCGCGAGATGCTCGCGCGTTGTGCGGCAGGCTTCGGCGGGCTGGCGCTGGCTGGCCTGATGTCAGAGAATGCCGACGCCCGCGCTCCGGCCACCGGCGGCGTGCTCGGCGCCTTGCATCACGCCCCAAGAGCTCGGCGGGTGATCTTTCTCTACATGGATGGCGGCCCCTCGCAGGTCGACACGTTCGATCCCAAGCCGCGGTTGGAGCGCGAGCATGGTCAGGACATCAAGAGGAAGGTCCCGGCCACGCAGTTCAACAACGTGGGCAAGGTGCTCGCCAGCCCTTGGAAATTCCGACAGCATGGCCAAAGCGGCATCCCGGTCAGCGAGTTGTTCCCGCATGTGGCAACCTGCGTCGACGATCTGGCGATCATCCGTTCGATGGTGGCCGATTTCTCGGAGCACACCAACGCCAATTATTTCTTGCACACCTGCCATGGGCAGCAGGGGCGTCCCAGCGCCGGCAGTTGGGTAACATACGGCCTGGGAAGCGAGTGCCGCGATCTGCCCGGCTTTGTGGTCCTCAACGGCGGGCTGATTCCACCCGGCGGTCTGGATAATTTCAACAACGGGTTCCTGCCCGCCACGTTTCAGGGATCGGTGTTCAAGCCGGGACATGCGCCGGTGGCGGATCTCGCGCGCACGGAATCCAGCGATGCCTTGCAGCGCAGCAAGCTGGACTTGCTTCGACAACTGGATCAAGGCGTGCTGGCCCGCACGCAAGACGCGCAACTGGAAGCGGCCATCAGCAACTACGAGCTGGCGTTCCGCATGCAAACCGCCGTGCCGGAGGTGATGGACTTGGGCCAAGAATCGGCCGCCACGAAACAGCTTTACGGGCTGGAGGCCAAGTATCCCGCCACGCGCACGTTTGGCGCCCTGTGCTTGCTCGCGCGCCGCCTGGCGGAGCGCGGCGTGCGATTTATCGAACTAACCTGTCCCAACGTCGGGCACGATCGCTGGGACCAGCACAGCAACCTGAAGAAGGGGCACGAAGACAATGCTCGCACGGTCGATCAGCCGATTGCGGGGTTGCTCAAAGATCTCAAGAGCCGCGGCCTGTTGGACGACACGCTGGTTCTGTGGGGCGGGGAGTTCGGCCGCACGCCGGTGGCGCAAGGGACCGATGGCCGGGATCATAACCCGTTCGGCTTCACGATGTGGCTGGCCGGCGGCGGCGTGCGGGGCGGCGTTATCCATGGGGCGACCGACGACTACGGCTATTTTGCCGTGGAGAACAAAGTGCCCATGTACGACTTGCACGCCACGCTGCTGCACCTGTTGGGCATCGACCATCGGCGGCTAACCTACCGCTTCGGCGGCCGGGACATGCGGCTGACCGATGTGCATGGCGAAGTGGTGGAAGCCATCCTGGCCTGAGCGAACGCAGGACTGAGTACTGAGTACTGAGTACTGAGTACTGAGTTACTGAGTACTGAGTTACTGAGTACTGAGTTACTGAGTAGTGAGTA
>JBGTDH010000038.1:0-1758 GCA_041748435.1 Pirellulales bacterium | reverse complement strand
GAGCAGGCAGAACTCACGCTGAAAGACCTTGGAACGCTGCCAATCGCCGCTGTGAGGCGCCGCGACGTACTTCTTTCCCCGCAATTGCAACACTTGCAGTTGCACCTCCTCTCCCAGTGCATCGATCAGCCAGTACTCGCGGATGCCGGCGCGGGCGTACAAATCCCGCATCACCTGCGTGTCTTTTTGCCAGGTCGAACGGCTGATCACTTCGAGAACCCAATCAGGGGCGCCTTGCATTTCGATGAATTCGTCAGGGTGTTTTTTCCTCCGGACAAACTGCACGCGGCCTTGCTCCAGCGATTGCCAGGAGACGTAGGTGGCATCGGGCTCGGTCGAGAGACCCGCTTTGACGTTCGTCACGAGCGTGCGATCGCCGTAGACGAGTCCAGAGTCTTCCTTCGTCACCAGAGCGTGCATCACGCTGGTGACCATGGTCTTCACTCGGTTGTGCGTTTCCAGTTCTTCCGGGCTCATGTCAATCACCACGCAGCCATAGAGAAAGGAGATGCGGCCCCGATCAGGGAAGTCATCGGACTGCGCCCAATCCCGAAAACCCTCCAGGGTCGCGGCGCTTGACGGTACCGAAACACCTGCCGCCAAAGATTCGGTCTGCCGTAATGGGGCAGTCGACATGGGTCGCCTCCGGGCCGTGGTGTTGTTAATCGAACCACTCGTCTTCGGGATCGAATTTCGGCAGCACAATATTGAGCACGGTCATCCGGCCCAAGGCCCGGTGCCGCGTGCCGGGGCGAATGAGAATGCACATGCCCGGATGCACGGGAATGATCTCGTCGTCCAGTTGCATGCGGGCATCTTCGCCGCATTCCAGAAAGACGTACGTCTCGGTGAGCCGCTTGTGATAGTGCAGGCGGGCCTCCAGCGAGATCTCCACCCGATGGATGGTGCCGGGAAAGTCGGGCACCTCCATAAAAGCCCGGCGGCTGGTGCCGCACGGGCAGTTTACGCCGGGAATCTGGGAAAAGTCTGCCAGTTCCCAACCGCGCTCGGTAGCAAGCATGCAGGCACTCGATGGAGATTGCTCGATCAGAAGGAAGACACGATAGCGTGTCATTATATCGAAGGCGCTGGTTGCGAATCTACGCAGGGGACAGCAAAGAGTTGGGCCATTCGCCACCGCGGCCGACCGCAGAATCGGCAGCGTTTCGCCATCTTCCGCAGGCGGAAAGCTTGCCCCACTTTGCGTTCTAACCTATTTACCGAAAATTACTTACGAGCCTTCAAGGGGTCTGCGCAAAGCAGCCGATACGATAGCTGTCCCTACAAGGAGGATACGTGCATTCGTTGCACGGATAGGGAACGTCAGCAAGGCCGCTGAAAGTGATCGAGTCATGGAGTGGCTCGACGGTGGCTGGCGTCATCAACCAAGTTGGACTGCGGGTTCTAGTTCTTAAACGAACGAACGTAACACCCAAGCTTCGTTCCCGCGAACGAAGCAGAGCAAATAAGGCCGCGTTGGAACGGGGCGAAGGCGCTGCAAGCCAACCGGCAGGGTGCCGCGACCGAGCGTTTGGGATGCGCGCAACCCCACAGTCCGAAACAAGGAGATGTTGTTCAATGAAATGGAACATGATTTTCGGAGCGCTAGTGCTTAGCGCCGCCCTCACGAGCCAGAGCTATGGTTTCGACCTGCTGGATCGGATGTTGGGCCTGAAGCACTCGGGACACGGTTGTAGCAGCTGCTGCGAACCGGCTTGCGGATGCGAGCCGACCTGCGGTTGCGAATCCAGCTGCTGT
>JBGTDH010000037.1:0-2486 GCA_041748435.1 Pirellulales bacterium | reverse complement strand
AGCGTGGTCGATCGCGTCGAGCCCCAGATGCGCGTGGCCAAGGAGGAGATCTTCGGGCCGGTGCTGTCGGTCGTGCGGGCCGCCAGTTTGGAAGACGCGTTGGAGGTGGGACGGCAGTGCCCCTACGGCAATGGCGCCTCCATCTTCACACGCGACGGCTATGCCGCTCGCCAGTTCAAGCAGCATTTCAACGCCGGAATGATCGGCATCAACGTGGGCGTGCCGGCGCCGATGGCCTGGTTTCCCTTCACCGGGTGGAATCAGTCGTTCTTCGGCGATCTGCACATCCAGGGGAGCGAAAGCGTGCTGTTCTACACGCGGCAGAAGATGACGCTGACGCGATGGTTTCAATCGGCGGCCGATTCGCATGCCGATCCCGTGTGGCGAACCGGTCGCAAGTAGCATTGGCTGTCTTCGGGCGGGCACGTCGGGCTTACGCCGCGACGCTCGCCATTTGCGCGGCGATGCTCTGCGGTCGTTACGGCGTCTTGTCGCGATGGGCCGCCTGACGCCGCTGTGTTTCCCACCAGCGAAACACTTCCTGGCGGGCCGTGCCGGACGTGTAGCGATAGGCGGGACACCCGGCGTTGCGCAACACGGTGGTGTCGACACTCTGAAGTCCAAACATCGCGGGTGTCCGCTGATGACGTTCCAACAACATCGCCGTGGCGGTGGCGCCTAGCTCCGGGGGTGTGAACGCAGTCTTCGGAGCAAGTGGATCGCGATCGACGTCCTCCTCTGTCTCTCGACCCAGGAGCAACGGCTCGCGGCGATCCAACAAACTGGCCAGCCACTCGTCAACCTCCGGCCAAGGGTCCCGATGGGCAATCGTCAGGGCCGCGATCCACGGCCAGTCATAAGGCGCCTCGGCGGCCCGTGGCGGAAGAAAACGCTGCTTCCGCAAGGCTTCCAGCAATCGCGGTGCAGACTCGCGCGTGCCGATCTGCGCCAGCACAAAGCACACACGGCCGTGATGACTTACATTGGCCCCGCCCAGATCGAAGGAGCCTTGCTCCTGCCGCCGATCGTCCACCGACAGAAAGTATTCGCCGATCAGCCGCGAGACCGTGGGCGGATGCAACTCTTCCAGCACGTGAACTTGCAGATCGGTCAAATAGGTGCGCTCCGTCGTCCAGGCCCGCAATGTGCGTTCGGTAAGCTCGGCCAGACGCTGCGGTTCCGGGCGCTTGGCATCGTAGGTGTAGCGCATGCGACGCCGCGGCGTTGGCAGATTCACCAGATGGCACATCCAGTTGGTGTCGGCCGGGTGCGCGATCGCCAGGCCGACGGGATACTCTCCCGGCGTAAGGTTCTGGCCGCTCACGCAGGTAGCGGTGCGATCGTCGATGCGACTGAAGTGGCTGGGCCGCAGGGCATTCAGCGATTGACGCGGGACATCGACCAGCAAATTCTGCTCGGCAATCTGTTGTCGATACTTCCAGATCTCGGCCACCAGGGCTGGTTGTGTCCATTCCAAGAGTTCCCGTAGCCGTTCTTGTGCCCCACCGTCCAAGGCCGCATTGGCCAGCCGCGCTTCGATGGCCGTCTTTATCTGGGGGACCAACTCGTCCTGACAGAGCCAATCGAGCAACTGCCGCTGGGCCGCGGAGTGGATTCGCCCACGCTGTGACCCGGCCACCACCGGCGCGGCGGCCGTGAGTTGGGTCAACGCACGCGCGATCTCCTCTTCCGCAACCGCAGGCAAGTGCAATTGGGACGGATCGGCCATGAGCCACGCGCCGCGCGCACGCTCGTACAGATTCACGAAGTCATCATAGTCTGCTTGGGGAAGCGCGGCGTTCGCAAGACGATTGCGAAGCCGAAGCATCAGCCCCACGGCATTGCGCGGCTCGCGAACACTATCGACCAGGCGCTCTCGAGCGGCTGCCCGGACGGAGTGCAACTCGCTCTTCGTCTGGTCGAGCAAATGGTCGATCATCTGCGGCGTTAGCGGTTCGCCCAGGTCTGCAGGGGGCAGGCGTTTGAGCCAGCCGCGCAGACGCGAGCGGACCTCGAAGCTGACTTCCGCCTGCCGGACGACGTGGGTGAACTGCTGCGTGAGCTGTGCAGCCAACTCGGGTCTCGCCACCAGCGATTCCAACTCCGCCTCGGCTCGCGTCCGAACCTCGAAACGGTCCGAGTCGAGCTGTGCGATCAATGCTTCGATGCCGCGGGCACTCGGTGGTTCAGCGCGCACCAGGCTTGGGAACAGGGCTAGCAGCCCTATCGCAACCGTCCAGCGAATCGTCGCACGAATCATGACGCCGTCCAGGTGTGATTCCTGGCGTCATCATATGCCAAGACGCAACTCCTGGCCATCTGACCTGTCGATGGAAACGCCCCTGGTCGCAACAAGGCCGTGCTGGAGTCTAATCGCTCGCTGTGCGCCGACGTTAACCCTAGAGATTGACCGGCAGCCCGGCTGCCTGATTGCAGCCGGGCTGCGAATGTCAGCGGGCGTTACCGCCGGAACGACCTGCGCGGCG
>JBGTDH010000036.1:0-2736 GCA_041748435.1 Pirellulales bacterium | reverse complement strand
GGTCGGCATCGGGGTCCTGGCAGAAGCCGATCTGCACGCTCGCCTGCTTGATTTTTGCCTGCACGCCCCTGGTGTTCTCGGCCGTGGGCTCCGGCGGATGAGCGAACTGGCCATCCGGCGTTCCTCCCAGCAGCGTGGTCTTGCAACCCAACGCCTCCAGCAGTTGCCGCCCCAGGATGCTCCCCGAGCCGTGGTTGGCGTCGAGCAGCACATGAAACCGTTTGGCGCGGATGCGATCGACATCGACCGTGGCGGTGACGAGATTCAGATGCGCGGCGGTTGTGTCTTGCACCTCTTCCACCAGGCCGAGTCGGAGGTGATCGACCCATGCAATCTGCGGGCGGCGATAGGCGGCCATCACGCGTTCGCCGGAGGTTTGCGTGATGACGCGGCCCTCGGGGCCGAACAGCTTGAGGCCGTTGTACTCGGAGGGATTGTGGCTGGCGGAGATCTGAATGCCTCCCGCAGCCCGATGCTCCCGCACCAGCACGCCGGCGGTGGGCGTGGCGGCGATGCCGGCATCCAGCACCTCGCGGCCTACGGCTGCGAGTGCGCTGCATAGAACATCGCGCAGCATGGGTCCGGAATCGCGGCCATCCCGCGCCAGCACCAACGGTCCCGGGGGCGCCTGACTTGCCAGGGCGCAAGCGTAGCGCAGTGCAATCTCCGGCGTGAGCGATGTGCCAATCACTCCCCGCAGGCCGGACACGCTGATGATCGGCTCTTCCATGCGGCTCCTTCCGTCGCGGACGATCGTGCCAGCTAGGCCAGAATATCCTTCACCACGTTGCCATGCACATCGGTCAGGCGGAAGTCGCGGCCGGCGTGGCGGTAGGTGAGTCGTTCGTGATCGAGGCCCAGCAGATGCAGAATAGTGGCGTGGAAGTCATGCACGTGAACCTTGTTCGTGGCCACCGTGGCGCCGAGCTCGTCCGACTCTCCATACACAATGCCGGGCTTGATGCCGGCGCCGGCCATCCAACTGGAGAACACGGCCGGATGATGGCCGCGACCCTTGGCGCCATCAATGCCGGGCGTGCGGCCGAATTCGCTGGTCCAGATCACAAGCGTGTCTTCCAGCAAGCCGCTGCGTTTGAGATCGGTCAGCAGTCCGGCGATGGGCTGATCGACCTTCTTGGCCAACGGCGCGTGCTGCGTCATATCGCCGTGCGAATCCCAATTGTTCGACGAGCCGGTGTCGATCAACTCGACAAACCGCACGCCACGCTCCGCCAGCCGGCGGGCAATCAGGCATTGCCAGGCGAAGCTGTCGTTCTCGCCGCGTTTCAGGCCATAGAGGTTGAGTGTCTCGTCGGTTTCGTTGGAGAGATCGAACGCCTCGGGGGCCTCGAACTGCATCTGGAACGCGGTCTCGAACGTCTTGATGCGGGCCGCCAGCTCCATGTCGTGCGCGTTGCGCTTCAGATGCTCGCGATTGAACGCGCCGGCCAGCCCGAGCTCCAACTCCTGCAACTCGGCCGTGGCGGCGTTGCGCTTGACATCGGGAATCGGGTCGGCGCCGGGAACGACGCGCGTGCCCTGATGATAGGTGGGCAGAAAGTCGTTGGCCCACACCTGTCCGCCCGCATACGGCAGGTGCGGCGCAATCACCACGAACGACGGCAGATTCTGATTGAACGTCCCCAGGCCGTAGCTCAGCCACGAGCCAAGACTGGGGCGCGCGATGAAGAACGAACCGGTGTGAATCGCCAGCGTGGCCTGAAAGTGTTCGTTGTTGTCGGTGCTCATCGAACGGATCAGGCAGATATCGTCCATCCGCTCGCGAAGGTGCGGGAACAAATCGCTCACGAGCGTGCCGCACGTGCCGCCGGGCTTGAAATCCCACATCGGCTTGAGCAGGGGACGCTTTTCCAAAGACAGCCCGCCGCCGGCGCCGAGCATCTTGCCATCTGCCTTGAACAACTGCGGCTTGTAATCGAACGTGTCCATATGCGACACGCCGCCGGTGGAGAACAGAAAGATCACGCGCTTGGCCTTGGGGGCAAAGTGCGGCGTCTTTTGCGCCAACGGGTCCGCCTTGGAGCGCCCAGCGCTGCCCGCCTCGTTCTCTGCCAGCAACTGCGACAACATCCCCGGCAACAGCAGCGATCCCCCGATTGCGGAACGCAGCACCTGACGGCGAGAGAAAGAATGCGGAGTCATAAGGACTGCTCGATCGTGGAAGAGGCGATTGATGCCTAGTTTACGCAAAGAGGATTGGGAACGCTATCATTTCAATGCCGGCAGTCTCTTGAATCGCTTCGGGGGTTGAATTGCCTACTTGCCCTGCGGGGAAAGATTGGAGATGCGGGCAAACTTTGACGATAACATGCTCCGGCACAATCAGCGTCCGCTTTGCGGGCGGGGGTTGGGCCTCCGGCGGTCGACGCAGGGGGGAAAATCTGCGGAACGACTTGCAGTGAAAACGCACATCTCGCGGTTGGCACAGGGTCAGCATCTGACAGCGGTCGCGATCTTGATCGCACTGCTGGCTAGCTCTCACCCCCAGGCGGCTGCCCAGAACGGGGGCGAGTCGTTTCAGGTCTATCCGTTGCGTCATGCGCAGGCGGCGGAGATCGAGGCGCAGGTCGCCAGGCTGTTCGCCGGAGCGCCACCCAACGCCGCCGCCGAGGTCATGGCCGATGCGCGCAACAATCGACTGCTGGTGCGCGGCCCCGAGCAAGCGCAACAAATGGTGCAGCAGCTCTTGCGCACCCTGGATCGTCCGGCGGACGC
>JBGTDH010000035.1:0-4107 GCA_041748435.1 Pirellulales bacterium | reverse complement strand
GATACGCGAGCTCTTCGTGCAACTGCTCGATCCGCTCCTCGAGCGCGGTCCCATCGATCCGCAGGTCCAGATCGCAGATGCGCAGTTGCAGCAAGTCTTCGTCCGGCCAGTCGGCCCACACGGGCTGCCCCCGGCGATGCGCGGCACGGCCGCGCAGTTGCCCATTTTTCCGCTTATCCGACTTCACGATGGCAGAACCCACGGAGCACGGTAAGGCCGCGAGACCATGCGGGCCGCTTCGGCATCGCCGACGATCTCTTCCTTGGCCGGATCCCACTGGATTTTGCGTCCCAGCCGCGCGGCAATGTTCCCCAGATGGCAGGCCGTGGCCGAGCGGTGCCCGATCTCCACATCGCAAATGGGCAACTGTCTGCTCGCCACGCAATCGCGGAAGTTGGCGTGATGATCGCCGCTCTCGTACAGCTTCACGGGCAAGTCCTGGTCGAGATCCTTTGTCAACTCGGCCGGCGTGCTGGTGATCTTGCCGCGCGTGACGAAGATCGTGCCTTCGCTGCCGATGAAGGTGCAGCCGCCCGGGATATCTTTCACCTCTTGGCCGACAATCATCTCCACGCCGTTGGCGTAGCGATACGTGATGCGTCCGCTGACGGGCACTTCCACCCAGGCGTCCTTGTGATACTGGACCTGGCCGTCGATCTCGACCGGGCCACTGTCGTCCATGCCCAAGGCCCATTGGGCGATATCGATATGATGGGCGCCGAAGTTGGTCATCTGCCCGCCGGAGTAATCCCAGAAGAAGCGAAAGTTGTAATGCACCCGCAGCTCATTGTAAGAACGGAACGGGGCTGGGCCGAGCCACATCTCGTAGTCCAACTCGGCGGGCGGATCCGAATCGGGCACGGCGGGACCTTTGAAGTTGACTTTGGGGATGCCCACCAAGACGCGTTGCACATTGCCGATCTTGCCGGAGCGGACGAGCTCGCACGCCAAGCGAAACCGCTGATCGGACCGCTGCTGGGAGCCGGTTTGCAAGATGCGCTTGTTGGACCGCACCGCTTGGACCAGCTTGCGGCCTTCGGCAATGAACAGTGTCAGCGGTTTCTCGCAGTAGACGTCCTTGCCGGCCTGGCAAGCGTGGATGGCGGGCAGCGTATGCCAATGATCGGGCGTGGTGATCACCACGGCGTCGATATCTTTGCGATCCAACACCCGGCGATAATCGGCGAAGCCCTCGCACTTGTTACCCGCCTGCTCGACGCGCTTTACGGCGGCGGCAAGTCGTTTGGAATCGACATCGCACACCGCGGCGGCGTTGTTGAGGAACTTGCCCAGGTTGCTCATGCCCTGGCCCCCCACGCCGATGTGGCCAGTCACCAGACGTTCGTTGGCGCCAAACGCCCGGCTGGGAACGTAATAGGGCAGCGCGATCGCGCTGGCGGCCGCAGCGCTGTTGGCGAGAAACTGACGGCGGTTATAAGCACGAGAACTGGACATCGAACACCTGCGCGGGCCAAAGGCGGGGAGTGAATTCCCCTAGTCTGCTCGCTGCCCGCCGGAAACACAAGAACCCTCGGCAGGGACGTGCCCACAGCGCTTGCTGGTCGGGGCTGAGACGCGAACAGCCCCTAGGCTGCGGCCTCCTGGTAATCGCCCTCCGGCAGATCTTCCCCCGTCTCTGTGCGCGGCGGTTCCCGGTAATCTTGAACGCGGCCTGCGACCGCTTCGTCGGGATAGCACTTGCCCCATTTTTCCTTAATTTTGCCGTCCCAACGGGCTTCGTCCCAGATCATCGCGTCCCCTCCGGGGCCTGGTGATTGCTATCGCACCATGCTGGTGCGCAAGCCGCGCGGCTTGAAGCGGTACAGGGGATAATCAATCGGCGCGAATCGTTCAATTCCAATAGTCCGATCTTCTGCCTGTCCGGAAATCCGAAAGGTCCAGACTTCCCCCCAGCGTGCCGATCGTATAATTTAGCAGGTGTAGCTGTCGCAGAACTTTGTAACCTTTGGAGTGAAGAGCGCCATGGCAGTCATCCTTACCGAGCGGGCCGCCAAGGAAGTCCAACGCGTCCTGGAAGAGCAGAAGTACGAAACCAACACCTTGCTGCGCGTGGGCATCGCCGGCGGCGGTTGCAGCGGATTCCAATACAGCCTGGGCTTCGATAAGGTCTACGATGCCAAGGCCGACTCCAAGTACGATTACCACGGCGTCTCCGTCGTCGTCGACAAGAAGAGCGCGTTGTACTTGGACGGCACCACCGTCGACTTCTACGACGGCTTGGAAAAGCGCGGCTTTACGTTCGAAAACCCCAACGCCCAGAAGACCTGCGGCTGCGGCCACTCGTTCCAGGCGTAAGCTTTACTGTGGGATCGGCCAGATCAGACCGGCGCTGAAACCGCCGTCGACGTAGAGAGTCTGCCCGGTCATGAAGGAGCTGGCGGGCGAAGCGAGAAAGATCGCGGCGCCCACCAAGTCTTCCGGCACGCCCAAGCGCTTAAGCGGCGTGTTGGTCTGGCCCCAGGCTTGCATGCCGGGATCGGACCAGAGTTTGCGCGTAAGATCGGTGAGAATGAAACCCGGCGCTATCGCATTCACGCGGATGCCCCGCGGCCCCCATTCCGTGGCCAAAGCACGGGTCATCTGTCCCAGGCCTGCCTTGCTCACTGCGTACGGAAGCACGTTCTTCAGCGGGCGGTCGTTATTCAGCGAAACCGTGTTGATCTGATTGCCTTGTCCGCGGGCCAGCATGTGCTTGCCAACCGCCTGCGACAGCAGGAACGCTCCTTTGAGATTGATATCGACAATGAAGTCGTATTCTTCCTCGGTGTAATTCTCCGCCGGCATCCGCTTGTTCACGCCGGCGACATTTACCAGCGTGTCGACGTGCCCGAACTGCTCGATAACCTGTTCCACCAGCAACTCAATCGATTCCCGGCGGGCCACATCGCACACCAGCGAAATGACGGGCTTCCGGCAGGCGGCAATTTCTTGTGCGGTATGCGTCAACGTATCGGCCTCACGGCCGGTGATAATCACATTTGCGCCACGCTCGGCAAAGCCAGCTGCAATCGCTCTGCCGATGCCGCGGCTGGCGCCGGAGACGAGTACGATCTGATCGCTTACGGAGAACAAGTTATCGGACATAGTGAGCGCACCTTGTAGGAGGCAATCGAGCGGAGGGATTCCCGCAGATTGTATTCCAATCCCTTAACGATGTGGCAACGTCTTGCCGCGAGGTCGACAGAATCGATCGAGACGGCAAGGTAGGAATTCTCGTCACAGGTTGCCGCAGCCTTGCGGATTTGCTGGCTTTCGCAATCGAATCGTTGCGCGCTCTCCGCACAGACTTCCGATACCAAGAGGGCAACGCCGGAAACATCGATTGGGAAAAAGCGGTACGCAACATGGCTGATACGGCATTAGAGGGCCGCGTGATGAGCGCGCTGGCCGCCAACCCCCATCTTCCGGGCCGTCGCGTCGAGTTCGAGGCGCTGCAGGGCAAGGTTGTGCTGCGGGGCGTTGTGCGCACGTATTACCAGAAACAGATGGCGCAGGAGACGCTGCGTCGCATTGAAGGCGTGCAGCACATCGAGAACCTATTGCAGGTTCATTGGGCTTAACACCAACAGCTGACTCGCCATCGGTTACCGCGGCTGCGTGGGACGATGCCCCCACACCGCTTGTTCCCGGTTGGCATACACCGGGAAACGAGAATCCAAGCGGCTGCATGCAATGGCGTGTTGCTGACCTTCCGAAAGTCCGCACAAACGCAGCATCCCGCCTTGGGTGTGCAGCCGTTTGTGCAGCAGCACCAACTGACCGATCAGGCTGCTGCGAAGCACGTTCAGGCCTTCGATCTCCAGCACAACGCGGTAGACGAAGTGCTGCTGCACGACATTCCAGACTTGCTCGGCCAATTGGCTGAAATCGTCCCCGGCGGCAGAGCCCGCTTGCAAGCGGATAAACAGCCAGTCCGGGCCTCGCTCCACCGACACGTTCCAACCGCGCGCCGTCTCTAACATAGGTTGCTCCATCAACACGAGTGGGAAGGCTGCTCGTTGCCGTCTGGTCATCATAGACCCGGCACGCACCCATTCAAGCCCCGCCGGGCAATTTCCAATCAGCCCCTTGAACGCCTGTCTTAAA
>JBGTDH010000034.1:0-7252 GCA_041748435.1 Pirellulales bacterium | reverse complement strand
CGGGCGGGTCGTGGTTTGGCTGGGCGATGCGGGGAAGGCGTCCCTTTACGATACCGACGGCGCCGTGAAGCCCGCCGTGCTGCACCTCCTGGAGGGCGGCGCCACCGTGCTCGGCGCCGATTTGTTGTTTCAAGGCGAGTTCCTCAAGGACGGTCAACCGGTGACGAGCACGCGAACCGTGGCCAACACGCGGGAATTCGCCGGCTACACACAGGGCTACAATCATGCGTTGTTCGCCCAGCGAACCCACGATGTTCTCACGTTGGTGAAGTTCCTGCGCACGGCCGATGTCGAGGGGCACGCTAAGCCCTCCGCCGTATGCCTGGCAGGCTTTGGCGCCGTCGGTCCCCTCGTGGCCGCCGCGCGAGCCGTGGCCGGCGATTCCATCGACCGCACCGCCTTGGACACCAAGGGCTTTCGATTCGGCAAGCTGCTCGATTACCGCGACCCTCGGTTCCTGCCGGGGGGCGCCAAGTATCTGGACGTGCCGGGCTTGTTGGCGCTGGGCGCACCGCAACCGTTGTGGCTGGCCGGTGAAGGACAATCGCTCCCGCTCGTGGTCGAGGCCTACCAGCGTGCCGGCAAGGCGGGCCAGCTTATCGCGTATGACGGCGATCCTCAGCGACAAGAGGCCGCTGCGAGCGAATGGTTGCTGAAATAAGGGCTTCACCGCCAATTAGCTTGTGAGATCGAGACATGTCGCTTGTAAGTGTGTTGCTCCTGTGTCTGATGATGCTCGGCGCGGAGCCGGCCGATCTGGTGGTGCGCGGCGGGAAGATCGTTACGGTGGAGGAGCGATTCCCGGAGGCGCGGGCGTTGGCGGTTCGCGGAGATCGCATCGCGGCGGTCGGCAGCGACGAGCAGATCGCCCCGTGGATTGGGCCAAAGACGCAAGTGATCGAGCTCGATGGCAAACTCGCGATTCCCGGTTTTATCGAAGGGCACGGGCATTTCACCGGAGTGGGCGAAGCTCGCCTGGTGCTGGAGTTGGGCTCTGCCAGGAATTGGGAAGAAGTGGTGCAGCGCGTGGGACGGGCGGCGGCCAACGCTCCGCCGGGGAAGTGGATTCGCGGCCGTGGCTGGCATCAAGGTAAATGGGACCAGCCGCCGACGCCGAATGTGGAAGGCTATCCGACGCATGCGGCGCTCAGTCAGGTCTCGCCGAACAATCCCGTGTGGCTCACGCACGGCACGGGACACATGAGCTTTGCCAATGCCCGCGCGATGGACCTGGCGGGGATCACGCGCGAGACGAAGGACCCCGCGGGGGGCGAGATTCTGCGCGATAAGCAAGGCCATCCGATTGGCGTGTTTCGTGAGACGGCGCAGGGGCTGTTCTCCGGCGCGCTGGCGACCGATCGAGCGAAACTCACTCCCGCGGAACACCTGGTCGAGTTGCGGCGCGAGATCGAGCTGGCCAACGAAGAATGCCTGGCCAAAGGCATCACCAGTTTTCAAGACGCCGGATCGTCGCTGGCGGAGATCGATGTCTTCCGCCGCGTGGCCGAGGAGGGCAAACTTGGCGTGCGGCTGTGGGTCATGACCAACTCCAGCAACCGCGAGCTGGCCGAGAAGCTTCCGAGCTATCGCTGGATTGGCGTGGCGAACAATCACCTCACGGTGCGAGGCATTAAGCGAATGATCGACGGCGCGCTGGGCACGCACGGCGCGTGGCTGCTGGAGCCATACTACGATCTGCCCGAGAGCCGCGGACTGAATGTCTCCTCGCCCGAGTCCATCGCCGCCACGGCCCGCCTCGCGCAGCAACATGGCTTCCAACTGTGCGTGCATGCGATTGGAGATCGGGCCAATCGCGAGGTGCTGGACTTGTTCGAGGCGGTTCGCCGCGAGCATGCAGAGTTTCCCACGTTGCGCTGGCGGATCGAACATGTGCAGCACTTGCACCCGGCCGATATCCCGCGGTTCAAGCCGCTGGGGGTGATCGCCAGCATGCAAGCCAACCACGCCACGAGCGATGGCCCGTTCGTCATTCAGCGGTTGGGCGTGAAGCGTGCGCAGGAAGGCGCGTACGTCTGGCAGCCGCTGCTCCAGGCCGGCGCGCTGGTCATCAACGGGACCGACGCTCCGGTCGAGGATGTCAACCCGCTCGGCAGTTTCTACGCTTCCGTCACGCGGCGGATGGCCAACGGTCAGACGTTCTTCCCCGAGCATTGCCTCTCGCGGGAGCAGGCGCTGCGCAGCTACACGCGGGACGCCGCGTATGCCGCCTTCGAGGAGCAGGACAAAGGCACGCTGTCCGTCGGGAAGTTGGCCGATATGGTCATTCTCTCCCAGGACATCATGACCATTCCCGAAGAACAGATTCGCGAGGCGAAGGTGCTGTACACCATCGTCGGCGGCAAAGTGCTTTACCGCGCACCCTGATTCATGCCCATCCTTGGCGCTCACATGTCTGCCGCTGGTGGGTGCCCGCGGGCCGTCGAGCGCGCCCGGGAGACCGGCTGCGATTGCGTGCAGTTGTTTTCCAAGAACAACAATCAGTGGCGGGCCAGACCCCTGAGCCCGGAAGAGGGACAGCAATTCCGCGAGGCGCTGGCACGCTGCAACATCGCGCATCCGCTGATTCACGATTCGTACCTGATTAATCTGGCCACGCCCGACGACGCCCTGTGGCGCAAGAGCATCGAGGCGTTTCGCGATGAACTTCTGCGGGCCGACTTGCTGGGCATTCCGGCCGTGGTCATGCATCCGGGCGCGTACACCACCAGCACCCAGGAGCAAGGCATCGGCCGCGTGGTGCAGGCGCTGGACGATGTCTATGGCCAGCATTCCGAGATTCGCGCGCGGTGCCTGCTGGAGACCACGGCCGGCCAAGGAACGACGCTCGGCTGGCGCTTCGAGCATCTGGCGGAAGTGCTGGCTGGCGTGAAATCGCCGGAGAAGCTGGGCGTATGCCTCGATACGTGTCACGTCTTTGCGGCCGGCTACGCGCTGGCCCCCGAGCGGGCTTATCAAGAGACGTTCTCCGAGTTCGATCGCATCGTGGGCTTGGCGCAGATTCACGCGTTTCACCTGAACGACAGCCTGAAGGGACTTGGCTCCCGCGTCGATCGGCATGCCCACATCGGCGAAGGCTGCTTGGGTCTGGAGCCGTTCCGCCTGCTGCTGAACGATGCTCGTTTTGCCGACATCCCCATGTACCTGGAGACGGCCAAGGGCACGCGCGACGGCGAAGACCTCGATATGCTGAATCTCCGCACGCTTCGCGGCCTGTGCGGAAGTACTGAGTACTGAGTACCGGCCTGTCAAGTTACCCATTTTTTGGCTGTTCCGTTTCTGAGTGCGCAACTGGAGGAATCACGGTCGGCCACGCACGTCGCCAGCATTGCTAGCAGCCTCGCTGGACAGCCTTTATCGTTGCGACCACTTCGCCTCTCGTCGGCGTTAATCTCGCAAGTCTCGGTCTGATTACCGTTTACGACAGCCGTGGCTTGATTTCTCGGCTGCGGCACTTAGAAACGGAAGAGCCCATTTTTTCAATCGAAGCCTGACCCGTTTGTTGGGCCTCGATAAAATGAAGGCGTCAATGGCGGGCCCGGTCCATGATTGCTTGTCTGGAGCGGCAGCGTTCCAGCGGCCACTTACGTCGTTGCGACTTGCCGTGGTCACCGATCTGGCCAGCCGAAAGCTAAGGCGGGCCAACAAGTCCAAGAGGACGAAGCCCGCAATCTCGTTACCGAACCCGCCGCCAGGATAGCCGCTTCACAACGACAAAAAAGAACCCGCGGGCGCCTGTTCGTGCTTCTTAGCACCTTTCCCTCAATTTCATGAGAAGCCGGCGACGCCCTCTTTCTTCTGTGCCGTGATCGCCACATAATGCTCCTATGCTTCAGGACCACATACTAATCGCAGACGATGAACCGGCAATCGTTACGCAGTTGCATAACGCCTTCACCACCAACGGGTACGCTACCATCTGCGCATCCAATGGGTTGACCGCCTGGGAAGAGCTGTTTAGGAATGCTCCTGAGTCGATGGCTGCGTGCGTTATTGACCTCCAAATGCCGCCAGGGACTTTCGGAGGCAAAGACCTTGTGGCACGAATCAGACGAGGTTATTCGAAACGGCTTCCGATTGTAATTTACTCTAGCCGGGGCACTGTTTCCTCGAGTCACGAAGTAGCCAAAGCCGGTGCGGACGAATTCGTTGATAAAGAGGTGGGCGCGACACAAGTTGTTGACATCGTCGCGAAGCTAGTTGCGGAATCACGTCACGAGGTACTAGGCCCAACCCAAGCGTAGTGGTGTCGGATTTCCTGCGCGAGTCTAGTCAGCGGTGGGGGCACATACAAGTGTCTAAAGAGTCCCGCACGGGAAACCCAATGGCCCATGGGATCAGCCAATCGTCAAGCCGTAGGCCGGGGATGTCTGTCCGCGGTGTTGGTGCGTGACGAGCGTCAGGTTGTAGACCAAGGCGACCGACGCGATCACGAGATCGGCAACGGGCATTCAGCCCGTGCTGCATCATTTCTCACCGCAGCGTCGAAGCCAGGGCCGAGACTTCCTAAAGGAGATGGCCGGTCAGCCCGAGGAGCCGGGCGGGCGTGGAGTGGTTGTGCGTCCCCCGCGCAGAACTCTGTCAGGACGACCGTGGAAATGGTGATTCCACCTCGACCGAGCTGAAAACAAGCGATTCCGCAATCCGAGCCAATGGCACATCTGCGCCGAGCAGATGTTGTGTCGAAACGGTGCGTCACAGATCCTCCGCCCGCGCCGCGCGGTCGATCTTGCGCGATTTATGTACCCCTTCCATGAACGCATTCCAGTAGGCCGGCGTGACTTCGGTCAGGATCGGTTGCTCCAACTGCGGAGGACGGGCCACAGGTGCCCGTCATTGTACCTCCACCAGCAACGCACACAGGAGGCCGCCAACGGAGTATAATGGTCTGGAATCAATTTGACGAAGGCGCCGTTGGCAATGCCCCCGAACGAAGAATGCCCGAACTGCCAGAGTTTCCGATTGGCACATCGAGTGGTACAAGACCGAAGGATCCTCGCTTTTTCACGGGCCGGCGGCGCCTGGGGTTCCCCTGGCGAGACGCAGCCTAAGCCAGGCCGCCGCGTGGTCAACAGTCGCAGGACCATCCCGTCGCCGCTCTAGGTCTAGGACTCTTCGACCGCGGGCAATCCTAAACTCTTAAAGCGGCAACAAGTCCCCCCACTTCAGATTCGGAGCGTCCTGCACTCGGCGCCGCGCTCCACCGCAACGTGGGGACCGGCGGCAGGAGCAGATCCTCACCCAACAGGCGTCGTCGATAGCCCGGGTAAAAACGGCAACAAGGCCGGAGTTTCGGCCACGCCCACGCCAATGGAGTTCGCAGCCACTTTGCCGGCCCGCGCTGCTTGTCAACGGCAGCGCCGCGGGCATCTTGGCGTTGCAATGCTTACCCCGCCTGTGGCAATGGCCGAGAGCTTTGTAGAATACCTTGGAATTCCAAGGCTAGGAGCTGCTTCGTGAAAATCGGACTGATCGGATATCAAGGCGCGGGCAAGAGTACGCTGTTCGAGTGGCTCACCGGGGCCAAGCCGGATTTTGCCGCGGTGCAGAGCGGGCAAAGCGCCAGGGCGCCCGTGCCGGAGCCAACTGTGCCTCCTCACTGCGAGATTTATCATCCCAAGAAGGTCACGCTGGCATCGCTGGAGATTGTCGATACGCCGGGCCTGGCTCGCACCCACGAAGGGAATGCCGCGCGGCTGGGACTGATTCGCGAGGCCGCCTGCCTGGTGCTGGTCGTCGCCGCGTACGATGCCCGCGATCCCAAGAAAGAGCTCATCAGCTTCACCGACGACTTCATGCTGGCCGATATGGCTATTTTACAAGGCCGCATCGAACGGTTGCGGGAATCGGTCAAGAAGGCCAAGCCGAACCGCGATCAGGAGGTGGCGGAGCTGCACGCCTTGGAGCCGATGCTGGCCACCTTGGAGAGCGGCCAATCGCTGATGGGCTTCAAGATGGACGACGAGCAGGCCAAAGCCACGCGCAGCTTCGGCCTATTGACCCAGAAGCCCACCATTGTGGTTGTGAACCTGGCCGACGATGACGACAAGCCCGAGCGCTTCGATGCAGCCTGGTCCGGCGGCGTGCCCGTGCTGGGCATCCGCCTGGGTTTGGAGGTGGAACTGGCGCGGCTGGAGCCCGCCGAGCGTGAGGAAATGATCCGCGACCTGGGGCTGTCCACCACACCTCACGACGAAGTGATTCGCCGCTTGATGGATGTCTCCGGCCAGTTCCTGTACTTCACCGCAGGCGATAAAGAAGTTCGCACCTGGATGCTGAATAAAGGGGGCACGGCCCTGGAGGCCGCCGCCAATATCCATACCGACCTGGCCCGCGGCTTCATCCGCGCCGAGACCATGCGTTGCGAAGATCTGATCCGCCTCGGCAGCGAGCGCGAGATCAAGGCCCACAACCTGATGCGCAGCGAACCGAAGGATTACGTGGTGAAAGAAGGCGACATTCTTCATATCCGCTTTAGCGTGTAGGTTATAATAGTGGAAGGTCTGAGGAGTTCACATGACTCGCATTAGCCCCTACAAGCACTTGCAGCCGAAACACGGTTCCAACTACCAGCAGCTGTTTTGCGGTCGGATTCGCGCGGAGGTGCTCTACCGCGAAACCGTGGGCGTCAACCCGTTGACGCCGTCGGAAGTAGCCAGCGAATACGGCGTTCCCTTGGACGCTGTTCTCGAGTCGATTGAGTATTGCGAGAGCCATCACGAGCTCCTCGACGCCGAACGTGCCCGCGAGCGCACTCGAATTGCAGCCGCGGGTCGCGACCAATGGCCCTACGCGCCGCGAAGTTTTCAGCCCGACGATGAAGCTCTATCTGGACGATGACAGCGCGAAGGCTGCGCTTGCCGCGAGACTGGTGAGCTACGGTCACCAAGTCACGCAACCCGCGCACGTCGGGATGTCCGGCGTATCGGATCCACGACACCTGCTCTACGCCGTGCGAGGCGATCTGGTCCTCCTGACGAAGAACCACGACGATTTCGAGGACCTTCACATTCTTGTGCAAGGCACTGGCGGATAACATCCGGGCATCATCGTCGTCCGATCAGACAACGACCCCTCCCGTGACATGAAAGACTCGGACATTGTTCGTGCGATCGCGAACTTGGAACGCCGCGGTGTTCCAATCGTCGATGAATTCCATATCCTGAGTCACCGGCGATGAAGGCCGATTCATCTTAAAAGCACCCTACCACCTTCCATCGAGACGCCTTCCTGC
>JBGTDH010000033.1:0-5124 GCA_041748435.1 Pirellulales bacterium | reverse complement strand
GAGCGTGAGATGCATTCAGTCTTTTCGTGGCTCGCGTCGGTCCTGCGTGCTGAACGTCACGCCTGCTTTGTCGTTGGAGATTCGATAATCCGAGGTCAAACGTACAACAACGCCGACCTCATCGCTGCTGCTGGAGAACATGCTGGTTTTGTTGAGGTCGCGAGGATTCCGCGACGCCTTCAAGACACGAAGAAAGCTTTTAATCCGGTAATTGGCAAGATCAAACAGGAGCACATAGTCATCCTCCAGAACCGCGGGAGTGCATGAATGAGCCAGAAGCTATCCCTGCGATTAAAGCCGTATATTCAACCATTCGAGCATGCGCTGGCGTTGGACGAACTCAAGGCCATCGCGGGATCGCAACCCGAGCCCGCCGCAATCGTAGAGGACGATTTTGTCTACCACGTGGTGACCAGTGCCAGCCCCAAGGATCTCGCAAATCGTCTGGCGTACTGGGAACGCGTCACCGCACCTCATGATGTCATCACTTCGCAGTCGCTTCGCGAGTCAACTGTCAATGTTGTTCGCAACGGCGTCGCGATGGCCGAGATTCGACGGCGGCTACCATTCACGGAATTGCCCCCGCTTCCGAATCGACGTTGCCTGCGGTACGGTCCGCACGGCATTCACGAATATCGCGGCAAGTTCTTTCCGCAACTCGTCCGTTCTCTCTTGAACATTGCGAAGGTGCCGCCCAAGGGCTTGGTTATGGATCCCATGTGCGGAAGTGGCACGACGCTAGTTGAATCGCTTCTGGCGGGGTTAGAGGTATATGGGCTCGATATGAACCCGTTGTCAGTCGAAATGAGCCGCACGAAATGCGATTTGCTATCTGCAGATCCCGACAAGCTTGAGACTGAGTACCTTCGCATCAAGAACGCGATTTTGTCCGACAAGTCGAGCATGAATGCTGGTATCGCCTGTCTCGAATCGTTGCCTGCACGAGACCAGGCATACCTGGGCGCATGGTTTCCTACACACGTCTTGCGAGACGTCGACGCAATTCTCCACGCGATAGCAATGGTCGCCTATGGGCCTGCCCAAGCCTTGTTTCGAATGTCGTTGAGCAACATTCTTCGTCGTGTATCGTGGCAGAAAGACGATGACTTGCGTATTCGCAAGGAGGTTCGCCCAGAAGCCGACGACGACGCCGTTCGAGAGTTTTTGGAGGAAGTCGGCCGGTCGGTGCGCTTCGTCGTCGCATTCCTGCATCAGGCAGGTCCTCTCAAGCAAGTTCGGTATGCGGTGGAGAGTGGCGACGCGCGAACCGCAGATCGTTCGTGGGCGAAATGGCGCGGCAAGGTCGACGCGATTGTGACGTCCCCGCCTTATGCCACGGCTTTGCCCTACCTCGATACGGACCGTTTGAGCCTATGTTGCCTCGGGCTTCTGACTCGTCCGGAACATCGGCGGCGCGACGATGAGATGATTGGCAACCGCGAAGTTACCGAGCGGGGAAGACGCGCCTACTGGGTTTTCTTCGAGAAGAATCGGCATTTGTTGCCCGCGTCGGTGCAGGAATTGATCCATCGTATCGATGCGCTCAACTCCACGATCGCCGTCGGTTTCCGCCGACGCAACTTGCCTGCCCTTCTGGCGAAGTACTTTCTGGACATGCGACTGGTGTTGCAAGGAATGCACCGTTTGTTGAAGAAAGGGCGACCCGCATTTTTCGTGGTTGGGAACAATCACACGATTGCTGGCGGACAACGCGTTGAGATTGAGACAGCCGCATTGCTGAATGACATCGCCCGCATGTTGGGATTCGAGATCGCAGAAGCGCGTTCGATGCAGATGCTAACTTCACGCGATATCTTTCGGCGCAACGCCGTTGCCTCCGAGGTTATTCTAGAGCTTCGTCGGTGATCCTAAACGTAGCCCCATCGTCGAGTTGAGTTGCGCACGGGATTAACGCATTGGGCGAGAGCCCCGGCATATTGGGTCGTTCCCTGTGGGATGATGTTGACGACGTATTGATACCCGATCGCAAACGGAGTCTTCTCAATACGCAGGATGTCGCCCACGCTCCCCGCGCTGCGCAGGGCTTCGCTGCGAAGTCGAAAGTCATGCTTGACTGGCCAAGTCATCATGTTTACGTCTTCGATTCGCGCTCCTAGCAACATGCGTACACCAAATCGATCCCATTTGCCGGGCCGGGTTGGATCCTCCACGAACCCCGTGTGCCACTCCCAAAACTCCGGCTCCGCATCCCTAGCGACAAGCGGTATGAAGATCTCCGGCGAGCGCTGCGCAGTTCCTGGAGTGACTTGTCCACGCCCAACATCGGTGCGTTGCAGAGTCATTAAGAAGATCGGCGGATGCGTTGGGCGCGCTGAGATCGTGGGTTGGAGATCGACTGCAGGATTCGGAGCTGGTGGCACCTCAATGAACGCGAATAAAGGCTGATCATCGCCATCATCCGGATTCTGCATGCCGCCATCGTCTGCGTCCGACGAGTAAACCTCCGGTCGGAGGTATCCAGCATCGATTAACTGGTCGAGAAAGTCGGAATCCAAGGCCCGACATGTACCCCGACTCGTGTCGATCCACAAGTCGAGCGTACACTCGATCCGGTCGAGCAAATGTCTGTCCACCTCCAGTGCCAGTCAAGCCCCAATGCGATCGATGCCTCGTAGTTCGTGAAGAGTCCGCCCTGATTGAGATTTCCGGAACCGACGACGACAAACGCTTCAGCATCGTTGCGAAACAAGTAGAGCTTGGGGTGGAATGTCGAACCGTTAGTATTGTGGAAGACCCATGCGTGCCCATCACCGGCGCATCGTAACAGCTCGGTCATGCCCTCTTGCGAAGTGCCACCGAAATCCACTCCCACCGAGATCCGTACGCTTCCCCGCCGCGCAAAATCCCGGATGGCCTCACCCAAGTGCTGCACACCAGACCGTTTCACAAACGCAACGGCCGCGCGAAATTCAGACCACCTCGTATCCCTCAGTTGCGCCAGAAGAACTTCTCCGAGGCGTCCCTGTTCCTGCGGACTCGACAGAATCTCGACAATCATTGCTCAACCTCCGACGCGTAGTCTCGCCCGGCCGTTCAATGTCGTCAAGAAGCTTCTCTCGCTCTCGCGCCGGCCTTTATGATCGGCAGAATGTCGGCAAGTGGCAAAGCCTCGTTTTCCGCTTCCATTGCCACCAGGGGACGCTTGCGAGCGACCAAGAGCGTGAGCGTCTCGTCCACGCAGAAGTCTGAGGTCAGAAGGGGTTCCTGATTGGCCGAGAGCCAGTCCGCGACGCGAAGGTGGTTGGGATCGTCTCGAACGAATCTGGCGAACCACGCCCCGGTGTCGACGAAGATCATTCTGCGTCGCCGTACAGAACCTGATCGTGATCCTCCCCACTGAACGAGTCGCCGAGATTCTCATTCGGCACGTTGTCAATTCGGGCTAGCGCCCCCTGGCATCGAGCCCGAATCTCCGTGGGAGAATTCGATCCCAGGCCCGGCTCGTTCAAGCTAACCAGGACTTCCACTCCCTCCGGGAGCGATGTGCCCGCGGGGAAGACGACCATGCCATTCTCGATTCGCCCGGCGACATGCATCCACCCAGTATCCCACCCGTCAGGCTCGTCGACAAGCGTTCTCCCCGAGTGGAAACTGTAGCGATTACGCTGTTCGTGCGGAGCTTGTCACAGCCTGACTTGGCCGTCAGGACGCGCACGGCTGGTATCTCTGTAACGGCCGGCACATAAAGATTCACTCGCCCAGCCGGACCTTGCCGAGAATTCGAGACAGGAGACGCTTATCGAAGGAACGCGTCTCATGCCGGACTGCACGCAGCCCGGACTCCTCAAAGCTCGACCCAAGCCTGCCCAGGAGAGACTACGATGGTCGTTCGCAAACTTCTGGCCGCTGCCGCGGCCTTGTGCTTGTGGGGCGTGTGCGGCATGGCCGTGGCCCAGGATGGCGGCGCCTACGGACCGCTGGCCGTGCAGGCGCAGACGCCTCCCACGCTGCAATACAACTACTACTATCCCGTGCCCGGCAGCGATGGCGTCCCGGCGCGGCTGTACATGTGCCCCCGCCCCACGCCGGCGCACGTAGGCTACACGTACATCACGTACCAGGCTCTGGCCCCGCACGAGTTTCTGTGGCGCCACCAAGCCACGTATTGCCGCCCCTACGCCGGCGGCACGACGGTCACGACCGTGCGTTGGCACTAGGAGTTTGTAGTACCGGCTTCAGCCGGAAGCGCCGCCTAAAGGCGGGACTACGAGCATTAGAAACACGTGCGTTGGCATTCATCTGAAAGGTCGATCCTGCCATGAGACTTTTAGGAACCTTGCTGTGTGCGCTCGGGACCGCGTTGCTGGCGGCTGCCAACGCGCAGGCCCAGAACGGCTACGCGTACGAGACGAACACCCCCATCGCTCAGGATTACAGTGTGGGCGGGGGAGGCGGCATGTCCTATCCTGAGCAATCGTCGTGGCACGCGGGCTATTACCACACCATGTGGGGCCAGCCGGTGGCGCTGGTCGTGCCTCCCACAGCCACGCATCAGACCAACTGGGGATGGGGCATCGGCAATACCCGCGTCACGCCGATCTACCCGCAATACATGGGTCCGATGAACTCGGGCGTCACGGCCAGCCAGTACGGCCCGTATCGCCCGCAGCCGTACTACACGAGCGACACGCTGCAGTTCGGCGTGTATTACATCCGCGGACCGTGGTAGCCAGCAGCGCAGGCGGAACAATCGTCAAAGTTTGACTCATCGACGCTCTCGGCATTGGTCGATCTCTGGTGAACACTGTGTGAAATCTGGCTTGCCGGAGGGATCTGCCGATGACGCGCGCCGCCTGGATGATGGTAGCTTGCAGCTTGAGTCTGTCGCCGCTGGCGCAAGCCCAGGAATTCTCGATGCCGGCGAGCTTCATGCACGGTCAGCGCTTGGCCCAGGCCCCGGCGCCCATCACTCCGCTGCCGCCGATTGCCGGACAGCCGGTCGGTAAGCAGCAGTTGCCGATACACGCCCCGATCGTGGCGGCGTCGATGTCCGAGGTCACGCCCACGGCCGAGATGTGGTTCTACGAACGCGAGCGCGAGGAGTACGCCGACCCGCGCAACGCCGTGCGGGCCGCGGCCGAGTTCCGCGCCGAGCAGCGCCGC
>JBGTDH010000032.1:0-5419 GCA_041748435.1 Pirellulales bacterium | reverse complement strand
TTGAATCCTCGCGATCGGAAATCTTCGGCGGCGGCGTGGGCTCTTGCAGCACTGTTTCGTTGGCCGCTTCATCGACGCGCGTTGTCAGTCCCCGCAACTCGGCGTCATACTGTTTCTTGGCGTGGGGATCGGACAGGCAGGTGAGCGCGCGGGAAATCTCGTTCATCAGACGAATAGACGCTTCGCCGTGAGCACCTGCCTGGTACTTCCGCACATGGGAAATGCGTTGCGTGGCGGCGTCGTGCGCTCGCCGGGCATCGGCCTGAAACGGAGGCAGCCCTAAAAGGTCGTAATAGGTGGGGGGACGGCGATCGGCCGGGATTTGCAGCCAATCGAGGTAGGGATCGATCTGCGCATTCATTCGCCGGACTCGCCCGAGAGAGTCGAAGGAAGGAGCCGCTGACCTATGCTGTAGTCCGCCTCTCGGCAATCTCCGCCCGCCCGAGGGGACTGCCGCCATAATAGCGACTGCCCATGCGATCCGCTACGGCACGGACTCGGCGAAGTGGGAAAGATCCTGCTCAAAGCGGGCGAGCCGTGCCTCGAGCTCCGCCTTGGTGTCTTCCAGATTGGCCAGCATCTCGGGCGGCTCGCAGGCGAACATGTAGAACTTCACCTTGGGCTCGGTCCCGGAGGGGCGCACCGCCACAAAGTTCCCCTCGGTCTCCAGATCCAGGATGACGAGGTCTCCGCGCGGCCCGTCGAGCACTGCCGGCGGTTTTCCGGCGACAAGGCTGACGAGGTTTTCGTAATCTCGCACCTGCCGCACATGCAGGCCGCCGAGCGACTGCGGCGGTTGGCGGCGAATCTCGGCCATCAGGGCTTGCATCCGCAACATGCCTTGCGAACCTGGCATCGTTTTGGAAACGGTCTTCTCCGCGTGATACCCATACTGCCAATACAGCGCGTCCAATTTCTCGTGCAGCGTCTGGCCGGCCGCCTTCACCTTGGCCGCCAACTCCGCCAGCAGCAGCGTGGCCACCGGTCCGTCCTTATCGCGGGCATAGGCGCCCACCTGATAGCCGTGGGATTCTTCCGTTCCCAGCACGAACTTCTCCGGACCCACCTGGTCCAGCGTCTGATTGATCCATTTGAAGCCCACCAGCAGATTGCCATAAGTGCGCACGCCGTAGGCCTCGGCAATGCGGCGAACCATCTCGGTGGTGACTAGCGTTTTGACGATGTAATGCTCCGGCGTGAGCGTACGCGCCGCGCGCCGGCACTCCAGCACATACTCCGTGAGCAGCACTCCGATCTGATTGCCCGTGAAGGTCTTCCACGGCCCGCCGCGCGTCAGGGGCGCCGCGACCCCCAGACGATCGGCGTCGGGATCGGTGGCCAAGACCACATCGGCGTTCACGGCTTGGGCCCGCTCGATCATGGTATCGAACACAGCCGGGTTCTCGGGGTTCGAGACGTGCCCCGGAACATGGGGGAAATCGCCATTGGGCTCGGCGTGGGGAGCGAAGACCTCGACATCCTTGTCCCCGGCGTTGGCCAGCACCGGCACAATGGTGCCTGCGCCCACGCCATGCAAGGGAGAATAGATGATCTTGACCTCGCGTGGCCCACCGCAGCTTTGCGCGCCGACGTTTGCCAGGAACGCCGCATCGACTTCGTCCTGACAGAACAGGATGCGGCCGTCCGCCTTGGCCTGCTCGAACGGCACGCGGCGAATGGCGCCCACGTTCATCACGCGCAGAATCACGTTCGCATCGTGTGGGGGCAGAATCTGCGCTCCACTGGACCAATAGCACTTCACGGCATTGTCGCTGGGCGGATTGTGGCTGGCCGTGACCATGATGCCGCAAGAGCAGTGCTTGTGCCGCACGGTGAACGACAGTTCGGGCGTGCTGCGATATCCGTCCAGGAAATATACCGTGAAGCCGTTGGCCACCATGATCTCGGAGCACAGCTCGGCGAAGTGCCGCGAGCGGTGCCGCGTGTCGTAGGCGATCGCGCAGGCCAACGGGCGACCCTCGGGCTTCACTTCGCTCACATATTCGGCCAGCCCTTGCGCACTCTCGCCGATGGTCCGATCGTTGATCGTGTTGGAGCCAATGGGGTACATCTTGCCGCGCCGGCCGCCGGTCCCAAACGGGATGATGGTCCAGAAGGCATCGTCCAAGGCCTGCCACTTGCCGGCCGCGATGTGCTCCCTCACCTGCGGCGCGTAGTCTGCATAGCGCGGCTCGGTCAGCCAGATGTGAATATTCGCCGCCGCGGCAGGCGTCACCATCCGCCCGGCGGTCGCGACCTGAAGTTGCGAGAGTGCTTGCTCTTGCGAGACAGACATGACAATTCCACCCATTTAGATTGAGCCGGGAGACGGCACTATTGTGGCCATTCCCAGGAAGGGAGCAAGTGGCTCGTGGGCCAGACGCAAGACCCCCGGGCACGGAAATTGCGGTTCAGCGGGTAGTCCCCATCCGCCCAGGAGCCTGTCATGTCCGGTCATCCCGAAGTTTTGCCCCCCAGCGTTCCGCCCACATTGCCGCAGCAACCGCCATCGGCGCTCAACAGGGAGTTCTCCTCCGACGATCTGGCGGCCGCATCCAAGTTCGCCCGCAGCGTCGGCGGCATCGAACAGGCGGAGGCTCTGTTGCGCCATCTAAGAAGCGCTAAAGACCTCTCGCCGCTCCATCGCGAAGGGTTGTAGTCAGGACCCACGCTGAAACCGGTCGCCTGGCGGGCGGGTACATCTGGCGAGACCGCTCTGCGAGGATCGCTCGATGGAAACCGTGGCTGGCAGCTCGCTTGACTCCCTCGACCCGAAGTGGGCCTGGGAGGCGTTTGTGCCGTCCCGGCAGCAGCCGTGGACCTTAGACTTGGCGGCACACTTGCATCGCCGGGCCGGCTTTGCCGCCACCTGGGGAGAGTTGCAGCAGTCGCTAAAGCAGGGGCCAGCCGAGACCCTCGATCGGCTCTTGGCGGGTGGGCCAGAGGTGGGTTCGTTCTATGAACAGGCCGAGGCCGGTTTGCGGCCGCTGATCGCCACCGGAAGCGTGGAGCATCTGCCCGCGTGGTGGCTGCACACGATGCTGCACACGCCGCATCCACTGCAAGAGAAGATCACTCTGTTCTGGCACGGTCACTTCGCCACCTCGGCCGCAAAGATTACCGATCCGCAGTTGATGTATCGCCAGAACACGCTGTTGCGCAAGCACGCACTAGGGCACTTTGGGCCGCTAGTGCGTGATGCCGCCAAAGATCCGGCCATGTTGATGTGGCTGGACGCGGCCGTGAATCACAAGGCGCGGCCGAATGAGAACTTTGCCCGCGAAGTCATGGAGCTGTTCTGCCTGGGCATCGGCAACTACACGGAGCGGGATATTAAAGAAGCGGCCCGCGCCTTCACCGGCTGGGAATTGCGGCAAGGGCGATTCCTGTTCAACGCCGCGCAGCACGATCGCGGCGAGAAGACCGTGCTGGGCCGCACCGGCAAGTTCAACGGCGACGACGTGCTGGCCATCCTGTGGGAGCAGCCCGCCACGGCCCGTTTTCTGGTGCGGAAGCTGTACCGCTATCTGATCAGCGAAGCGGTGGACGCGCCGCCGGTCCTGATCGATCCGCTGGCCGAGCAGTATCGCACGCGGGATTATGACACGGCCTGGCTGGTGCGGACGATGCTGGCCTCCAACCTGTTCTATTCTTCTCACGCCGTGCGGCAGCGGATCAAGTCGCCCGTCGAGTTTGCTCTGGGTCTGCTGCGAGCGCTCGAAGGCAATGTGAACATGTACGCCCTGGCCGACGATCTGCGGCAGCTTGGCCAGGGGGTGTTCTATCCCCCGAATGTCAAAGGTTGGGACGGCGGCCAGGAGTGGATCAACTCCGCCAGTCTCTTGGCCCGGGCCAATCTGGTATGGGCCTTGGCCTCCGGTACGGATGGCCGCCTCAAACGGCGTTTGCCGCTGGTCGAAGTAGCAAAGAAACACGCGGGCAAAGACGCCCGCCAACAAACGCAATGGCTCCTCGATCTGTTGATCTCCGGACCCGTGCCGGCAGAAGTGCAGGTGCAACTGGCAGCCGCCGGCGGGGCGGGCGACGAGCAGGGTCGGCTGGCACGTTTGGTGCAGGCCATCGCCACGCTGCCCGAGTATCAATTGGCATGAAATGCGGTTCGTTCACGCGTCGATTTAACCTTAACCACAATCCAGCGCCCCGGTAGGATGATTGCCGTCGATCGCGGCCCGTATTCCGCGCGACGAGTGCAATAGATTACCTACCGAAAGGATCGTACCCCATGCGGGCTTTTCTCTTCACGGCGCTGTGCGGGACCTTGTTTTCTTCCGTTGGGCAGGCCCAAACGAAGGGACAGGCGCAGCCCGAAAAAGGCCAAGTGGCGCCCGCGGCGGAAATGAAGACCACCAAGCAAAAGGCCAGCTACGGCATTGGGCTAAACATCGGCAACAATCTCAAGCGATCGGGATTCGATCTCGATCTGGCGATTCTGATGCGCGGCCTGGCGGATGCCCTTGCCGGGGCTAAGCCCGCCCTGGAAGCCCAGGACCTGCAAGAGAGCATCATGGCTTTGCAGCAAGAAGCTGCCGCGAAGCAAGAAGAGTTGCAGAAGCAGGCGGGCGGCAAGAACAAGACCGATGCCGATGCCTTCTTCGCCCAGAACAAGGCCAAGCCGGGAATCGTCACGCTTCCCAGCGGGCTGCAATACAAAGTCATCAAGGCGGGCGACGGTAAGGTATCGCCCAAAGCCACGGATACCGTCACCACGCACTACAAGGGCACCTTGCTGGACGGCAAAGTGTTCGATAGCTCCTATGATCGCGGCCAGCCCGCCAGCTTTGGCGTGAACCAGGTGATCGCTGGCTGGACTGAGGCGCTGCAGAAAATGAAGGTGGGCGATAAGTGGCAGCACTTCATCCCGGCCGAGCTCGGCTACGGCGCCCGCGGCACACCCAACGGAGAGATCGGCGCCAACGCCGCACTGGTGTTTGATATCGAGTTGTTAGGCATCGAAGCGCCAAAGTGAGCCAAGGCAGCACGGTCTTTAATACGGAACACCCGTTATGAACGCATCTCGCCGCCGGTTTCTCCAATCGACTCTCGGAACATCCACGCTCCTGTCGTTGGGATTGAATGTTCCCGAGTTCCTGGCGCGGTCCGCCTCCGCGGCGGAGCGCACGCCGGGCAAAGATCGGGTGTTGGTTGTGGTGCAGCTCTCCGGCGGCAACGATGGGCTGAATACGGTCATTCCTTATGCCGATGACGCGTATGCCCGCAACCGGATTGTGGTGCGCATCCCGCGCGACCAGGTGCTCACCGTGGATGATTACATCGGCCTGCATCCCCAGATGACGGGCTTTGCCAAGCTGCTGGAAGACAAGCGACTGAGCATCGTGCAAGGCGTGGGCTATCCCAACCCGGATCGCTCGCATTTCCGCAGCATGGATATCTGGCACTC
>JBGTDH010000031.1:0-5520 GCA_041748435.1 Pirellulales bacterium | reverse complement strand
GACGAATTGGCCACAGATGAACACCGATGCACACAGATCAGAAACTGCTTCGTCATGCCTGTTCAGCTTCCTCCTCCCATCTGTGTTCATCCGTGTTCATCTGTGGCAAACCCTGCTGGAGCGCGCCGAACTTGGATGTGCGCACGCCCGCTGCGAATCCCATGTCGATGGTCGTTGGCGACTTCAACCAGGACGGGAAGCTCGACCTCGCGACGCTCAACGGCCCCGGCGTTAGAGGCGTCAGCGTCCTGCTCGGCCAGGGGGACGGCACATTCGCGCATGCCCCTTCATCCGACTCGTCGGTGTATGCGACGGCGTTCGCTACCGGCGACTTGGACAACGACGGCAAACTGGACCTCGTGCTGACGGAGGTGAGCCGCTACTATTACGGCTACCAAAGCACCGTGGAAGTGATGCTCGGCCACGGCGACGGGACCTTCGGTTCCAACGGCGGGGCCAGCTACGATGGATACTTAAGTTCGCCGCGGCTGGCCGACGTCAACGGCGACGGCAACTTGGACGTGGCCGCGCCGGGGACGGTTCTTCTGGGCAATGGCGACGGCACGTTGCAGGATCCCACCCCCCTGGCCGGCGTCGATCTCTGGTCCAAAACAGCCGACTTCAACGCCGACGGCAACCTGGACCTCGTGAGCCGCGGCAATACGAGCCTGGGCGTTAGCCTGGGTAACGGCGACGGCAGTTATTCCCCGCCCATCACGACCCCCTTGGGGTCCAATCCAAGTTCTCTCGCCACGGCCGACTTCAACGGCGACGGCCGCCCGGACGTGGCGGTCACGATGCTTTATCAGAACAAAGTCTCCGTCCTGCTCAACGACGGCCACTGGTCTCCCGGCGACCCGCCAACGGTGAGCGTTCGCGACGCCACGCTGACCGAGGGGAACACCGGCACGGCCAACGCCACTTTCACGGTGGTCCTCTCTATCCACGAATGTGGATGTGACGGTCCACTACTCCACGGCGAACATCACGGCCGCTTCCGGCAGCGACTACACCGCCGCTTCCGCAACCGTGACCATCCCGGCCGGTCAGACCAGCAAGACGTTCACCATCGCGGTGAAGGGCGACCGCCTCCCCGAGCCGACCGAAGCCTTCGCCGTCAACCTCAGCGCCGCGACGAATGCGACCATCGGCGATGCCCAGGCGATTGGAACGATCCTCGATAACGAACCGCGGATCAGCATCGGCGACGTGAGCAAGGCCGAGGGCAAGAACGGCAAGACGACGCTGTTCACGTTCACGGTCACACTCTCCACCGCCTACGATCAGCCGGTGACGATGTCGTACCGCACCGTCAACGGCACGGCGACCACCGGCAACAGCGACTACGTCGCCAAGACCGGCACGCTGACCTTCGCCCCCGGCAAGACGATGAAGACGATCACCATTGAAGTCAAGGGCGACAGCAAGCGGGAGGCCAACGAGACGTTCTACCTGGACCTGTTCGGCCTGAGCAGCAATGCGGTGTTCACCAAGAACCGCGGCCTCGGCACGATCCTGAACGATGATTGATCGCACGCAAGTGTACATAGCGCCGGATGCCACGGCCTTGTCCCGTGGAGCTTCACGCTGTTGCACAGCCGCGAAACGTAACGATCCACGGGCAAGCCCGTGGCATTCGGCTGGTTCAGTGCTTCGGTCGCAGTAGCCGGCAAACCTAACGATCCACGGGGCGAGCCCGTGGGATTCCTTGGGCCGCTTACGCTTTGAGCTGATAAAGGAGACGTCCCATGTCCACTGTCCTCGCCATGCCGCCGGTGAAGCGCCCGGACCAAAATACCCCGAGCGCTCCGCCGGCGGCCTCGGCCGCCGTCCCATTCCATTACACCCAGACCGAAGGTTTCGTGGCCCTGCTGACGCAGCTCGGCGCGTCGCTCCTGGTGAGCACCTACCAGGCCAACAAGCTGCTGGTCGCCCGGGTCACTGGGACCGGGCTATCGATGCTTGTGCGCACGTTCGACAAACCGATGGGCCTGGCCGTGGACGGATCCCGGCTAGCCATCGGCACGCGGAAGGAGATTTGGTTCCTGCGAAACGCTCCCGACATCGCTCCGCGTATCGAGCCGGCCGGCCAGCACGACGCCTGCTACCTGCCGCGGTCGTCGCATATCACGGGAGACATCGGCGTCCATGAGATGGCCTGGGCGCGGACCGGCTCCAAGCAGGACATTGTTGGTGGCTTGAAACCGAAAGTCGTATCACAAACCCCCGATACGATGGGTGGTCGTATCACGAGCGGGGTGGGGGTAGCGAATGATACGACCGTTTTTTCGGAGGATGGCGGTTGCATCGCTCGCACGCGAAACGCCGGTAAAACGAGTGATAGCACCCGTCCGGGTCGTTCCGACCGGCCAATCTGGGGAAGCCTTGCCGATTTCGCGATCCATGGTCGACGCACAAGTTTGCGCCACCGTCAAACTTTGACACGCCGCTGCTCCCTTTTTCCGGCACACGTCAAGTGTCTGGCGCAACGCGTCGATGCGATAAACAAGGCGGATTCTTGTCAATCCGAGCTGTCGGGCGCGTGAGCGCATTAGGGACTTCAGTGATCCAAGGAAGGACGGGCGTAACCGTGAAAACCACTATCACACTCGTAGCGTTAGCGCTGTGCGTCGGCGCGTCCGGAGCATTCGGACAACAGACGTATCCTGTCTCGAACGCCAATCCACCGTTGCCGGTGGGTAGGTATATCGAGGCGCAGAACGTGTCGGCGTTTGGCGCAAACGCCAACCGCGCGATCAGCGGTGAACTCTCCCGCGGCGCCGGCGGCGGCGGAGGAGGATGCACCAGCGGTTGCTGCACTCCAACGTGCTGCACTCCCGCGTGCAGCGATTGTGCTTGCAGCAGTTGCGACCATTGCTGTGCGGCCAAGTGCAGCTACGGCTGCTGCCTGCACCGCACGGGCGGATTTGCCGAGTACTTGTACCTCAGCGCCCGCAACATCGACTTGGCCTTCGGCGTGCCGCAGGACGGCATTGGCGGCGCCGGCACCGTGCCGGTGGGCGAGGTGGGCGTTCTGGACCTGGACTACAGCTCCGGCTTCCGCGTGGGCGCCAACCTGGCCATCGACTGCTGCAGCAGCGCCCGGTTGACCTACACCTACTTCGATGTGGACACAACCAATGCCATCGACGCGGTTGCTCCCAACGTAATTCAGCCGCTGGTGATGTTCCCCGGCACATTCAACGCCGGCTTCACCTCGCAGGCCGCTGCCGGCCTCTACGATCTGGAGTATCAGTTGGTCGATGCCGACTTCCGCAGCGTGTTGTGGAGCTGCAAGGGCGCCCACGTCGACTACGTGGTGGGTGGTCGTTATGCCCACCTTGATTCGCAGTTTGCCGCGGTGTTTCCCTTCGCTCCGCCGGATGGCACGACGGCCGTGTTCACCGATATTAGCTTCGATGGCGCCGGTCTCCGCCTGGGCCTGGAAGGCGAACGCCGCATCTTCCGCCACAGCGGCCTGAGCGTCTACAGCAAGGGCTACATCAACGCCCTGGCCGGCCAGTTCCAATGCGACTACGTCCAGGTCAACCAGTTCAACGGCGTCGAAGCCGTGGTGGGCTACACCGATGATCGCCTGATTACGATCAGCGAGATGGAAGTCGGTGTCACCTGGACCAACTGCCGTGGCAATGTCAAGGTCGGCGCCGGCTATTACGTCGCCGTCTGGGACAACGTGATTACCACACCCGAGTGGATCAACAGCGTCCAGCAGGTTAACTTTGTGGACGTGAGCCAGGACGACAACGACACCATCGCCTTCGACGGCCTGGTGATTCACGCCGAACTGATGTTCTAAATCCGCCCTTGCGGATACGATCCACCGAAACCTTGGAGCCGGGCGGCGCTATCCAGCGCCGCCCGGCTTTTCGCGTTGCTGGAGAATTCGTCGCACTTGAACCGAAAGCCGGTCGTCGTTGGCGGCTCTCGCTGGGTAGAATAGCGGGCGCGAAGTGCAAACCCGATCCAGAGCGCTATGAAGATCTTCCACTGCGATCATTGCGGGCATTTGCTGTTCTTCGAGAACATGCAGTGCCTGAAGTGTGCGCGGCCGTTGGCGTATCTGCCGGATTTGGGCGTCGTGGCGTCGCTGGATCAGGCGGAGGAGGGGCTGTGGCAATCGCCGTTGGAGCGGGCGCAAGGGCGGCGGTATCGGCTGTGCCAGAATTATGTGGAGCACAATGTCTGCAACTGGGGTGTGGCGGCCGACGACCCGGAGCCGCTGTGCATTTCTTGCCGCGTGACCAGCGTGATTCCCGATCTGAGCGTGCCCGGCCACAAGGAGGCCTGGTATCGGCTGGAAGTGGCCAAGCGGCGGCTGGTCTATAGCCTGCTCACGCTGACTTTGCCCGTGGTCGACAAGGAGCAGGATCCCGAGGGCCTGGCCTTTGAGTTTCTGGCCGATCCTGCGCCCGGCGATGCGAAAGCCAAGCCGGTGCTCACCGGGCATTCCAACGGCGTGATCACGATTAATGTGGCGGAGGCCAATGACGCAGAGCGTGAGAAACGCCGGCTGGCGATGCACGAACCGTATCGCACGTTGCTTGGACACTTCCGTCACGAGGTCGGGCATTACTACTGGGATCGCCTGGTGCGGGACAGTCCGCGGCTGGACGCCTTTCGCGAGCTGTTCGGCGATGAGCGGGAGGACTACGCTGCGGCACTGAAGCGGCATTACGAGCGAGGCGCGCCGGCCGAGTGGCAAAAACAGTTCGTGAGCGTGTATGCCAGCGCGCATGCCTGGGAAGACTGGGCCGAGACATGGGCGCATTACATTCACATGGCCGACACACTGGAGACGGCCACCGATTGCGGACTCTCGCTGCGGCCCCAGCGGGCAGATCTGCCCACGCTCACGCTGCGTGCCCCGGAGACGCGTCTGGAGTATTTTCAGCGAATGATCGACGACTGGTTTCCGCTGACGTACGTGCTCAACAATCTCAACCGCGGCCTGGGGCTGGCAGACGCGTATCCCTTCATCCTGATGCCGCCCGTAATCGAGAAGCTTCGCTTCATCCACGAGACGGTGAAAGACACGTAACCTGGGCAGCAAACTGTGAGATAAGCGGCTGCAATTATCAGATTGGCGGCTAGGCGTTTGCGCATCGCCTTAGCCGCCAATCTGCTTCACCCACGAGCAAGCTCGTGGGGGTCGGGGAGCGTTGAACTTGCCAAGTCTAGCCATTCAATCTGCTTCACCATCGGGCAAGCCCAATGGGGTCGGCCTGCAAGCAGTGCATTGTCTTCAAACGTCTGGATGAGGAGCGCATGACTGGCAAACGAGCGCGGTGTTATGCGATGTTGTGTTTGGCCGCTGGCGCCAGTGGGTGCGGCAGCCGGCCGGCCTATCAGCAAATGGACGTGCCGCAGTTGATGCAACGATTGACCGACGAGGATGCCGGCCACAGGGTGCAGGCAGCCTATGGTCTGGGCCAGCACGGGCCCGCGGCGGCAGAGTCTGTGCCGCAACTGGCCAAGGCGCTGGCCGACGACAACGTGCGG